>DDTZ01000065.1 GCA_002344565.1 Bdellovibrionaceae bacterium UBA2351
AATCGGCATGCCTGGTACCAAATTTAAATCCGCGAATTGATGTAAATATTTCTTTCCCTTTTCATCAATTTCAACTGAAGAAACTAATTTAGGATCTTGATCAACTTCACAATAGATATTTACGATCGTGCACGCGTGAATTAAATCCGCGCTGGTTTTATTAGTAAAAGACTTCAAGTACGTTAATCGTTCTATTATTAGGTCTTTCATGAAGCCTGTAGGCAACATTTTGTGATTTAAACCCACCACCATCAGGTTTACACACATTACAATTAAAATGAATGCAACTTTTAATGTCCTGTTTTTCTTAAAAAGGTATTTTGACCCCAACGCGATGAGTGCCAATGTATAAAAAATTAATTTTGCATACTGCGGATTAGATGCAAACCCAGGAAAACCAATCAATTTATAAAAGCCAAAATCCGCAAATGCCGTGTGCAATATTTCATCAAACAAACCAAAATATTGAGCTAAAAATCCTAGCAACAGCGCATAGACAAAAATCCATGTCGATGTTGAAAACAATGCAAAGAACCCTAGAAAAATAGCACTTTGATAGTACACTTGGTGAAGCTCGAGCCACGCATCAAATGTTTCTCCTATATTTAGTCTCCAAATCGCAGCGATATTCACAATGGTGTATATAAACATCAAAAGTAAAACCAAATGCGCTTTTTCAATTTGATATGTATTTCTATGTAAAGAAGATACGTTAAATACTTTCAATGTAATCCAATGTCACTTTAAAAGGACACTCTCCGGAACTAGATCGCTTTGAAAAACTATGTTTAACAAAACATCCTAACGTACACCGATTGAAATGACGACATTCCATACAATTGTATTTAGTTAAGAAATGCAATTCCACAGCACTATTGTCATTCGCTTCAATTTGCGCTTCAAATAAATTAGAGACTTTTTTATTAGTTTTAATCAAGTTCCCACACATACATTCAGTTCCGTCACCTAAAAGTAACTTTGAACTTCGGCATGACATTGAGTTATTAGAATTTTCAATCCACTCTCGAATTGGGTTAACCTTTGGGAAGTGATCGACCAAAAATTTGAAAAATACCGTTAAGTCATCGTCCGAAGGCATCATCATTTCGAAATCATCCGCCGGAGAATAATAATCAAAATATATATAGAAATCTTTTTCATAGAGATATTTAAAATATGCGTCACCACCCGAAGTTAACATCAAATTGATAACCGGCTTAGTAATCAACATGCTAATACACTTAATCTCAGAAGAAAAATATTCAATATTGTTTTTAAAAGACTCAAAATTACTTTTGCTAAAACGACCTCGTGGATCGTAAGACGTAACTAAACTATAATTCAATCCTCGAGAGCGCAATTGAGCAAAAAGATCGTCAATCTCTTTTTGACGATTATTTACTAAATTTGATACGAAATTGAATGTAACTTTTTTTCCACGACTTCTAACAAATGAATCCACCGCTATACATAAGTACAAGTAGTCACCACTTAATTGTTCGTCAAAAATGTCATCAGCGAAAATCTCTCCACCCATAATGTTTATGGTGAATTCATTTCTAGAGTCTCTCTCGATCATGGAAATCAATGCAGGGACCTTACCGCGAACGTCCTTGACTCCTTCCGATGCCTTGTGATCTTGCCAACAAAATTTGCACGCAAGATTACATTTTTCAAATAAATGTAACGTATACTCTTGATTTGGATTTCTTTTGGTTTTAAGTAGAAAATCGTTAATCACACTAAAACCTCTTCCAAATTACGCTTTGGTATATTTCTTTTCTTTTCCACTTCATTGATAGACACTATTTTTTCGGCTATCGATTTCATTCCCGCACAATGCTCTTCAACTATATTGTGGGTCTTCATATCATGAATGGTTTTTTTGCACCCATTGCAAATACTAAACATTGGACATGTATAACAATCGGCCTTTAATGCATTAATTTCCGGACGATTCAGTAGTGGACGTTCCACATGTGTTCCGTTCATTTCTTTTTCAAAGGAAATCGGATATAGACGATCATCCGCGAAAGCCCCACAGCTATAGTAGTCGCCCGAAGGCTGCAAACATCGGATATTAGAATCGCAATTTCGATTTTGTGGGCAGGTTTGATGTCTGCCGGAAAACCGCTGCATCATCTGCTTGGTATTGTATTCCCATTGCCATAAGCCCATCTCGTATATTTTGACATATAGTTTGTAGATTTTCGATAGGGTGAATGGACGAGTTTGATCACCGCTCGCCAAAGCATAATTCAATTTACACTCCACACCCATTTTTTTTGCTAAATGAACATTATCGATAGCAGTATGTTCATTGTCATCATTGATAACTGAAATAAAGTCCGGACGATAGCCCACTCGTTCAAGAAATAGATTACTTACCATCCAGAAAAGATCCTCGGTGTATACTAGATCTTTGGTGACTCTACGGGTATTGCCATAATTAAAAGACGTGGCCACTGCAACCCTTGGATTTTTAAAAAGTGGCGTCCACAAATTCGAATTATTTTTAAAAGCCCATAAATTTGTTGTGAAACTTAACGTTGTTGCCATTTCTTTTTCATCAAGAAACTCAATAATCTTCCAATAATAGGACGGAGGTACCATTAAAGGATCTCCACCATTCACAATAATAGTATTTGTTTTGGGAAATCGATTTAGGAAGGTAAAAATGGAATCTAAATCCAGCATTTTGGATTTTTCGTCTGTGATATTCGTACTAGAGCAGAACGTGCATTTAAAGTTACATCGCTCTGTTGGTTTAATAATCAGTTCCATTAGTAGTCAAAGTTCCCATATTTATAAAAATTGTCATTCACGGTTTTAAAACCGTCACGTGGCGCCAAACAGTCAACAGCTTCGAGTTTTTCCATAAGGTACAGCAAGCCGCGGCCCGCACAATGTGGCGCAAACTCACAGTTTAGACAGTCTTTAGTCTTCTCCATATATTTTAACGAGTTCAGCATCAGTTGATTTTCAAACTCCACAATCGTTTTATAATTCCATTCTGAATCTTTACCTAAACTCGAATCCTCTTCATATACAATTAAAGGCTCGCCTAAAAATACCGTTGAATAAAGATTACCATTTTTATACACGTAATCCTTATCATAGCCTTCGTAGCGTTTGCCATAGTTGAAGTTAACTAACGTACTTTTGTCTTTGATCACTGCCTTTTCGTACAGGCCATTTAGGTAGTTAACCATTTTTAATACTTTCTGTTTATTTTCCGGGTCTGTTAGCGGTAACCGCCCCTCAGAAATAACCAAATCTAAATGCCCTTCATGCCAAACGTGATCAAATTTGGTTGAAAACTCATGAAATTCACTCAGCGGATCAACGTGTTTCTTATATTCATACAAATTTACGATATTATAGACGCCACCATATTCTGTTTCATTTGCGATACTTTCAAAGATTCGAATTTTTTCTTTTATTCCCGCAAAGTACTTTTCATTGCCAATATGACGTGGCTCTAATGGAATAGTAAACTTAACCCGACGACCACTCAGAAGAGGTTTCAACTTATAGGCCCAATCCTCAACAACATCTTTTTCTGATAAAAAAGTCGTATTAAGAACAATACTTTTAAACATATCAAGCATAGGAACCAGTTCAGAATTCAATATGTCGTCGCTGTTTCGAGCCGTCATAAAGTCAGTAGCACCTATTGCCAAATTGATTAAGACATGATTGTTTGCTTGAAGATCTTTGAATAAATTCATTAAACGATTGAAATCGTTTCCGACAAAGCCGTTGTTTTCGTTTTTGTTTACATTACATCCCGTGCACTTCCATTTACACCCACTTAGCACCTCTAAGTTAATATCCACAAGAAAATGACTTTGATAATTACTCATGACATCCCTTTTTGTGCTGCTTTTAATCGAGCCGACGCGAAGTACTTTAACTCATCCTTATTTTTAAAATAGGTAACCGTCGCATAATCTATAAAATAATTGTTAATTCGCTTAGCATTATTGGACTGACCAATAATTGTACGTACGGGACTATTAACTTCACTTTCTAAAATTGTATCAAATGTTTGGTTGATATCTTGACTGAAATACTCCACCATTTTTTTGCTAAACGGATTCGGCAAACTATCCGACCACTTAAGTAGTTCGTTTTTAATAGCCACAACATTATAATTCTTTTCTAAGTAGTCCATATCCAGCATCGACAGCTGAGATTCCAATAAAAACCTAGCAAAGTCATTTGGAAGCTGGTCAGCTTCAAGCTGTTCAACGATGTCGTAGCAGTTCAGACACTCCGAACGTAAATCCATAAGTAGCCCAAACATACTTTCACGCCATTCATCCTTTAGCTTATCTTTCTGGTAATTTGAGAAAGGCAAATGCGCGTATAGAAAATCTACGTAGTTATTTTCAAGTGGCAGCATGCTTAAAATATCATCGTTAATAAACGTAAAGTTTTCCATCCTATCTGTATCTGAAAACGTTAATTCCCTGCAGTTTTCGATAAATTTTTTCAAACGAGATAGATCACGTTCATGCCAATGACCAAACATATTATACTGGCGCGCAAATACATAATCATAGCGATCAAGGGCCATTTTATAAAGGAAACTGGCTCGTTTTATGTCAATATTTGGCATGATAGCCAGAAGCCAGTTTATATAAATATATTGAAGACTTTTTTCATCACAATAGATGATGGTCTCAATATCCTTTTGCAATAATTCCATCCAAAACTGAGCTGAACTAATTTTATTTGTTTTTAAGATCTCGGTATAATTTGGACCGCTATAGAAAACCTTGCCAATAATAACTTCGCCAACAGCTTTTTCCATTTCATTGCATTCCGTCCAAATTGAGTTTTCTTCACCAATAAGGACGGCTGCTTTACCTGGCGACAAGGTCACATTTGGAGCTAAAAAAATTTTGCCCACCAGATTAATCATAAATCGCTAGCTCCTCTATTGGGAAAGTAAGCTTCTTTAAGCGATTCTCTGGACCCGACATCATCCATAAAATATAAGGGTTCAAATTTTCTCTAGTTCTTAGCGATTGAATAAGCTGAAGCGAGATCTTCTTAATATCTCTTTTTCTTATATCTTCCGAAGTGGCTATGGGAACGGGCCTTGGCTTGAAAATGCTTTGAAACAAATTGAAATATTTATTGTAAATATCACCAATCGATTTTTCATCGATATCTGAAGTTCGACTTTTAAAAACCAAATCTGCGATATGTGGAAACTGGGCTTGCATTTGAGACACTATGTCTCCGTCCCAGTTTATCGTATGTTTTCCTTCAATTTTTTCTATTCTATATAAGGAATCTGCCAGGGGAAGAACAACATCTTCATCAAACTCCCTAAGACCACTCTCTTTCAGCTCGTAATAAATTTGGTCTAATACAGTATCTGACGGCTTATATTTCTGATTTGTAAAATAGTTGATAAAAAACAGATCACTATTGATTCTGTTTTTTAATTCCATTTTTAACTGATTGCTGATGTCCCAAGGAAACGTATAAGTCCATATATCATCAATATAGCCACTTTCTATAAATTTTTTCACTTCAGTGGTTATATGTTCGAAAAACTGTGGTCCTCGGGCCGATGAGTGAATACCACCATTAGCATCAATGTATTTAACTTTTTTAATAAATATATCAATAAGGAATCTGAAAGATTCATAGGACAAATTAGGAACTAAAGTTTTAAACAATTTAGTCTGTAGATACACAGTATTTTCAATATCGGCATATAAATATAGAATTTCTTTCTCTGAGATCGACAAAAGCCAACTTATGAATTTCTCATCGCTACCTTGAAAACGATCTTGAACGAGTTGCCACAATTGATCACACCCAACTTGAACTTTTGCATTGCTGCCAGTTTCATTTTTTAATAATTTTAACGGGTCAAAGCCGACAAGATAGCTTTCATAAGAGTTAGAAATAGCCAAATGAGACGAGTCACGATCAAACTGATTAAAATTTTTAATTATGACTTTTCCAAACAACTGATACATTTTAACCCATATTGATTAAGCGTTTATTAAGACATCCAGTTCCTGATTTACCTTTTCTATTGATTCCGGTGTAATTTTTCCAACTAAAGCCATATTCATTGCCGAATACAGCTCGGGACACGACTGGAACGTTTCCGCAAATAAATTTTTTCCATTATAAAAGAATTCGTCGAATTGCTGTTTGAAATAGAAAGGATGTTCGACAGTCATACTTGTAAAATAATGCATATAAAATAATGGCAACTTCAATAGAGTCGTAAACGTAAAGCCTGTGAAATCTAAGTCATCGATAACTTGGAAGGTATCTTCTGGAAGTACCTCTCCGTCTCTAAATTCTTTCGAGCACGTATACATAAAGGTAGGGAAGTTATCTATCAACAACATCATCTTTAAAACATTGTCTAGACGTTTTTCATCGGCCAAATAATCGCGAACTCCTTCTTGGGAAATAAGCGAAAAATGGTCCACCGTTTTTTGTTCAATCTCGTTTAAAGCAATTCCTTTGATCGCAAATAAAATTTGGATCATAGAGTACTTTAAGTTTATTAAATCGATTACCGATTTAAATGTAATATAACTATCCACGAGCTCATAAAAATCTTTTTCCTCGCAGGCGCCCTTATCAAAAAAAACGTTTGCTACATTTATATTTCCTAAATAGATAAGCAACGCACGATCTTTAATTTGGCACTGTTTATAATCCGCAATTATATTTACCTCTGGATTGGTAATTACGGATTTCAAATCATCCATACTTAACGGAAATTTAGTTTGTATTTCACTCACGCTCATCTGCGCCCCCTGGCTCCGTGGCATGAACCATGACAATTTGTGTGGCACCAATATTCTACGAACGAACGCCCTGTCGCTCGGAACGCCGTTAGATCCGTTTCCAACTCTGTAATAAAGGTTAAAATACTAGGCGATCCCGCAGTACCATAAATAAAATCTCCTACGCCCGGCATAGTCCCAACTGCGGCGTAACTCTTCTGATCGGAACTGTAGTGGGCCATACCGGAGCCTGTCGCCATTGTAGATTCAAAACCGAAATTACGATAAATCTTCGTAATGCTTAGCATACGGCAACGACTCAGGGTCGAAAACACAGTGCGAATAAAAGTCGCGAGCGCTGCCTGATTGATGACTATGTTTGTATTTACGTTTGGAGGATTAGCCATAAACTCAGCACTTGTGACAGGATTCCTAACTGTTAAGGTATTTCCTAAATAAGTCGTGCTGCCATCGGATCCCGCACCACCGACCAAGCTACCATCCATATACAACTGACTATACGAGCCAGAAATGGGCCAACGACCTCTAAACGGATTGTTAGTGGGGGCCCCGTTAGGTTTTGTTCTGTGAACTTTGTCGATCGCATTCACGGCGGTTACGATTAAATTTAATCTATCCCTAATTAAGTCGCGATCAGTGGCATTTATTTTCGTACCTCTCGGCTGCACGTGTTTCTCCTATTCAATCCCTACAAATTTGTTTAATACTTCTTTGTAATAACTAATATCATTGTCAGACTTTAATCGCTTTAGCAGAGTTTTTGGAGACGCACACAAATCCCCCTCCCAAGCCAATTGATGACAATCGCCATTGCAGATATCGAAAACGTCGCAGCTATAACAAAGTGGATTTCGCTGCACTTCACATAAAATATTTTTAGCTCTTCCTTTTGATGACAGAAGATCTGGAATAGCCATCGACAGGTCTGCATAAGGCTCAGACGTTGCAGAATTGGGACAACCGCCTATTGTACCGTCGGCATTTAGTGTGAATATCTTCTGTTCACACCCTCGGCACCTACATCCTGTGTGAGATTTATTTACTAAACTTGTAAGAATTGAATTAAAGAAAAGATTACTAAATTTTTTATGGGCCTCTAGTTTTACGGATGCATCCCATAACTTAATAAACCACTCATCAAGTTCTTGATTGGTAGGCATAATGTCGCGATTGTTCAATGCATTTCCGTTGGGAGTTATTCTCTCTAAATGCATAAACGGCACACCCAGATCTATAAACCATTTTAGAAAATCTTCAGCATCGATACGCAAAACATCTCTCGAGAGACTAATCATAACCGTGACATTATGCCCATCTTCGCGAAGGATGCCCAAGTTTTTATTCCAGAGCTTTTCCTGATGTTGCGATTGGAAACGGATCCCCTTATCCCAAGAGGTTGCAATACCTTGAGTAAATGCTTGTTTCATAAAGCTACGCTTCTCGTCGTCTAAATTATAAACCAGATTCGTAGTCGCCGACCACCATAAATTTGGCCAGAGCTGATTACAATTTTCCCAAACTTTTCTCATTGCGGAAATGGGAGCCAAAAAAGGTTCACCGCCATGAAACGCGACATTTCCATTTCTTATTTTTGGAACAACCTCATGAAAACGATGAAACCAATCAATTACGGAATCGGGGTTAAAAAATATTTTTCGACCATTTTTTCCACTTGTAAAACAATGAGAACAGTTGAGCTGGCATGTTTCAGTCGTCTTTAGATAAACCATTAAGTCAATTACACGCAAGAAAGGTGATAAAATCGGTTTTTTAGAACCAGAAATACTTGGTGAATTTGCGGGTACGTTAGATAAGTTTTTCAATTCATACATGTCTATCAATCATCCCCTGAGCCCAAAAGATGTCAATTCTTTAATGGTGATAGTTCAATCCAGTCAGTGATTTGTATTGCGTTACGTAACGCAGGAATTCTAGGTTTAGAAAATGAAAAAAGGTCTCCAATTTGCCCGATGCATTATCGCAATAGGATTTAGAAATGTATGGAAATCTCGTCATGAGTTATCATCGGGTATGAATTTTAAAAAAGTATCGAAGCCCTGGCAATTCATAGACAAAATAACTCTACTCTTTATCGGTCGTCGATTCGGCTCTCTTTTGTGCTGATACATTCCTTGCGGATCTGAGCGTTGAATAACCAAAGATCTATTTTTTATATCATAAATGTATTCTTTGTTTTCCGGACGCTTTCTAAAGCAAATTCGATCCCCAGTCTCTTCGGTAAGATCTTCGCTGACAAAATAGAGTATCACTTTGCAATCCATGAGTGGATTATTCACAGAATCGCTATGCCACTCCCAAGGCCATGCACCTTTTTGATAGTAAACGTTTGACTGCGAGTAGTCAGAGTTCAAAATAAAAAGTCCCAATAGACTAGGTAGATGGCTAACCGCAACCGTAGTTAATCGATCGTTTTCACGTTCAAATCTACTTTGATCGCCTGTTATGAGACTCTGAATTGAAGAAAGTGTCTCATCGTCTAAACCAAGAACTTCATAAGCTCCGGCGCCAATATATTTTTTTTTAATCATTAGTCACTCTCTAACTGAAAATTTATATCAACAACAAGAGGATTTTGCCGTTTTCATTTATGTTCTCTCGCTGTCTGCAGTCGGGACTATCCATATTTAGATAAATCATTTGTTTGCATTGTACTACGCAAAACACGAACTTTAGAACTAAAAGATCGCAAAAGACTCCAATTCTTCTGTCGCATTTCTTCGATAGAGATTAAAAATATAGTGAAGAATTGCCGGATTTGAATTCGAAGTGGATAAACTTTGATTAAAGTAAGCAAACGATAGAGGCCGGTTCATCTCAATTTTAATATAATCATCAATTGTTATGTTCTGAGCTAGAAATTGACACTCTGCGAATAATTTTATCGAGAATCGCTTATACATTCTAGGAACTTCTCTATAGAAAATGGCGCGCAAATCATCGAAACAATAATGTTCTACGATATAGTCTATGTTTCCCTTGCGAAATTGGGGATCCTTTAAAAAAGCATGAACAACTTCCGAGCTGCTCGTTTGAATCAAACGACTCACCAAATCTGATTTCATTTCACACAAAAGATCTAAGGAAAATTCTCTATGCGAAATACGTATTTTTTCTGAAACGAAATCTATAAAATTCAATGGCATTTCCCTATTTGTATTTTGGCAAGCCAAGTATATTGCAATAAGAAATTCAGTATTGAAATTTTCAAAAAGCTCTTTTTTAGGACTGTAATCGCTTTGTGAGTATTTTTCATAATTGGACAATTCTGATACTAAATGATTAAAATCTCGTCTTGTAATTTTCCTTCGGCAATCCAGCATCAAAAGTCGCGATCTTAAGTGTGAAATATGCAACCTAAGCAAATTTTGAATTTGCTGCTCTTTAAGTTTCGGAAAGTTTACCGCATACCATTGCTTAATAAAACTTGCCATCTCGCTAGATTCTTTAAAAACAAGTAGTCGATCTTTAGGATAACCGAACAAATCATTATCATTACCAAATCCAACAAAGGAAATACTTGATAGAGAAATCATTGAGAATTCCTACTATGTGATAACGCTAAATCCACTATATAGGAGTTAACCTGAGCATCATATTGAAATCGATTAAATAAAATACGTGTTACCTTTGAAGCCCGCTCAAATTTGATAATTTCTTCAAATTTTAAATCGCTAGTAAATAGAGGCGACGAAATTCCATGATAGGTCTCGCCTTCAGTTACCTCTGTTAACGTAAGCAAACTATCGCGTGTTTTAACAAGCTCCTTCAAATCATACGTTGACCATGCGTAATCGACGTTGTTTTCGTTAAACATCGGATCAATCAGCCAAATAGGTAAATGCTGACTCTTAATTTTAGGTAAAATATCCCATTCTATATTAAAATCATTTAAGGAGTATAACTGAATTTCTCCGTTTTTGATCTGACGAATACGGAAATGATTTTTAATAATAACCAATGCGACTTCTTCAACAAAATCTTTAATTAGCTGCTTTTTAATTACGTGCGTAGCACGAGCCGCAAACAAATGACTTTTTTC
>DDTZ01000001.1:0-1803 GCA_002344565.1 Bdellovibrionaceae bacterium UBA2351
TAAAAGCGCTGCCAAATTTTTCTTTAAATTGGCCTGCGAGTTTTGCATCGTTGGGGAGTTGTCGACAACAAGTAAAACTTTAATGTCGCCAGTCGTAGCGACCTGGCTATAAGAGGGGTTGATGATTTGAGTTCGGCCAAACTTATTCGCTGTATTTCCGTCTAGTTCAGATGCGAGAGTGTCTGTGCCTTCAACGAATTTTACATTTGAGCAGTTTTGAAAATAAATTGTCAGCGAAGTTAGGATTAGAACAAGACCAGCGAAATGGCGTACGCGCTGACTAAAACGAGTTTTAATCATACCCAGATTCCCCCCAAGCCTAATTTAATCATATAGATCACTTTTTTTACAGAATATTTAAATTTAGTTCAAAATTAGAACAATGGGTTTGTACGTCTTAAAATGAAACACTGGAGGCAGATGTTTATCTAAGTCTAGATTTTGGGTTTGGATCTCATTTTTGGACAGGTTTTTCCGATAAATATTCAACAGTTGAGAGGAATAAGTGGATTTTTTTGACAGGTGGAAGAAAAACGATTTTTACACGCGTAATACGCTGTGGTTTTTTTTCTTCGGTAATCTCCTTTTAGGAACGATATATTTCTATATTGCGGAAGCGAGTCTAAAATTGGCCACGTTGAATTCGACCGTTTCCCCAATATGGCCCCCGACGGGCATTGCGATTTCAATACTATTTATTTTCGGAAAGAAATTTTTACCTAGCATTTTTTTAGGGGCTTGGCTTGCTAATTTCTATACCCCAGTGGCTGCTATCGTTCCGGTTATTATCGCTTTCGGAAATATGCTCGAAGCCTACTTTGGTTGTTATTTATTAAATTTGATCCGCAAATATGAAGCCCAACTAGGGTATCTTACGAGGCCAATTTCTTTGGGTGTTTCGAGTGTAGGGGCGCCGCTAATTAGTGCTACCCTTGGCGTGAGTTCTCTGTTCGTTTTTGGCGATTTAAAGCCTGAGTTGTTGTTGAATGCTTGGTTAACTTGGTGGGCCGGAGATTTTATCGGTGCATTATTGATTGTGCCACTTGCTTTATCGGTATACGAGGGTGACTTTAGTGAGCTGGTTCGAAACATCAAGTCCGAACCTAGAAAATATTTGGTTTTACTGCACGTTTCACTGGTAGTATTGGCGGTTATCGCATTTCTACTTTCTGATTTTCACTCTTTAAAATATTTATTGGTCATTCTTCCGCTTATATTAATTTTTACGTTTTCTAAGAATAGATTTTTCATTTACTTTTTTGGAACGGCAATTCCCGTAATGGCCTTATACTATGTAATTAATGGACGCGGTCCTTTCAATTTATTTTCGTTCAATCAAAATTTGTTAAACTTAGAAATTTTTGTCGTGGGCATTGTTATTACCACGCTAATTCTTGGTGATATATATACGTATCTTTCGCAAAAGCGAATCGTGTTTGTTCTTTTGGCCGGGTGGGCATTTTGGGGTACTATTTTCTACAATATACAAAGCACTCATCAGTTAAACGACGCTAAAAACATGAAGCTTGTGACCCAAGATATGGAACTTCGAATCGCTGAAAGATTGAATCAGTATATTTTGGTTATCAACGGAGGACGAAGTTTGTTTTTGGCTTCAAATGAAGTTGACCCTAGGGACTGGAGTTCCTATGTCGCATCTTTGAATCTTGATCAAAACACCCCTGGCATAAATGGACTTGGCGCCATATTTCGCATTCCCAAAGACCGCATAAGCGAACACTTTGGGAAATACGAAAAATTTTTCGACGACAAATTCTATTATAAGGTAGCAAAAAGTCCTAT
>DDTZ01000001.1:2085-2671 GCA_002344565.1 Bdellovibrionaceae bacterium UBA2351
TATTAGCCAATGAGAAAGACAGTTTTATCATCACCTACATCGAACCATTGGAAAAAAACTTACCAGCCTTAGGATTTGATATAGGGTCAGAAAAAAATCGTCGAGACACTGCCGTATTAGCCATGCGTACGGGAAAAGTACAGATTACTCCGGCTGTGCGGCTTGTGCAGGATCAAAAATCGCGACTGGGTCATTTAATACTTTTTCCAGTTTATAAACATGGTTCAAAAACGGATACAGTTGAAGCCCGAATAGCGAATTTTTCACATTGGGTGTACGCCCCATTTATTGCCGAAAACTTTTTAAATTCGGTATTTAGTCGCTTCAAAGAACCATTAATTTTCGAGCTTTACGACAGCCCGGAACTTATTGAATCCAATTTGATATACAGAAATTCGAACGAAAAAATTAATCCATCGCTCCCGACAATAGTTTCCAGTGTGAACTTAGCGGGACGTAGGTTTGTCGTTAAATGGGCTCAGAGCTCGGCATTTGAAGGATCTCAAAACTTTTTATCGACGTGGATAGGTCTCATCGGAGCGGTCTCTGTGTTAATGATTGCCCTGTTTATAATTAATATTTATAC
>DDTZ01000196.1:0-14709 GCA_002344565.1 Bdellovibrionaceae bacterium UBA2351
CAAACCACTATCCTTAACCGCTTCCAAAATCGCTTTCTTATTTAAAAATGGCACACTGACTTTTTTAAGTTTTTCAAGATCATCAGCGCTTCCTTGCTTAAAAGTTACCAAATCATAAAGGAAGTATTCCGATTTTGTTGAAACCTCAACGTCGGCAACCAGACTCAATTCGGCTTGAGCCTGTACAAAATATGGAACTAAAATTAAAACTAAAATTAAAAACTTATTCATTATCTTAAATTATTTGTTGATTGTAACATTTGATCACTCGCTTGAATTACTTTCGAATTCGTCTCATATGCACGTTGCGCAGTGATCATACCTACCATTTCATCGACGATATTTACGTTACTTGTTTCCAGCTGGCCTTGTGACAAGTAGCCTGAACCGTTTAGACCTGGGCGATTTGTGATCGCTTGGCCACTTGACGGTGTCTGCGTAAATAGATTTCTTCCTACTGATTTTAAACCGGCTGGATTAATAAAAGTGACAATATCAATTTGACCAATCGTTTGAGGTTGATCGCCTAGGCCTTGGATTACTTTAACTTCACCATTAGCCCCGATTTCAATGCCTTGGATATTTGGAGGAATTGTAATTTCTGGTTGCAACAAGTTACCATTTTTATCGACGACTTTACCTTCAGCATCTTTCTTGAAAGCGCCATCACGCGTGTAACCGACTTGTCCGTCTGGCGTTAGAACTTGAAAGAAACCACTACCTTCAATTTGGATATCTAGAGGGTTCTTTGTAATTACGGCATTGCCATGATCAAAATTTTTCTGAATAGCTGCCGTTTTGACACCTAGACCTGTTTGTACGCCATTCGGTGAAAATGAATTCATTCCTGTCGCTGTACCTGGTTCTTTGGCCGTGTGGTACATTAAATCTTCGAATTCTGCTCTAGACTTTTTAAAACCGTTTGTTGAAACGTTGGCAATATTATTGGCGATCACATCCATATTTGTTTGCTGCGCGGCCATGCCGGTCGCCGCTGTATTTAAACTCTTAAGCATCTAATCCCCTTTAGCTAGTCTTACCAACAATGTTTACTAATTTGTCATTCATAGAATCGTAGGCGCTGATGGCCTTTTGCGTGCTTTCAAATATACGTTGAGTCTTAATCATGTCTGTCATTTCTTGGACGACATTTACGTTGCTGCCCTCAACGAAACCGGCTTTAACTGATGGATTAGGACGCGCGATAATTTCTGGATTATGTCCCTTTTTGAAACCGTAAAGTGAATTACCAATTTTTTCTAGACCATCTTTATCTGCCACATTCACTACCGAGATACGTGCAATCAGTTGTGTGCCGTTAAAAATATCCCCTTGATCATTCACCGTTAAAGGCTCAGATCCATTTAAGGTAATAGAACGTGCGTCCGGATTGGCACCATCTCCGCCACTGGCTAGGACAAAATGACCTTCCTTTGTTACCAGCTTACCATTGCCATCCATTGTAAAATTACCAGCGCGAGTTAATTTGACTCCCTCTGGTGTTGCAATTTCGAAAAAGCCATCGCCGTCAATTGCGATATCTAATGGATTTCCCGTATGTTTTAATGTACCTTGGGAGTGATCCGTGAATGTACCTTTAGCATCGACGAAACTTTTATCGCCACCTTGCATATCGTAAAAACTTTCAATACTTGCAGGAATTCGGGGAACAGGCATTCCCGTTTGTTCTTTTTCATTTGCCGATAGGTACTCATTAAATACCTGTGCGTCCCTTTTGAAACCAGGCGTGTTTACGTTCGCAATGTTATTGGCGATCGTATCCATTTGCAGACTTTGCGCCATAGCTCCACTTAGGGCAGTATAAATTCCTTTTACACTCATTAAGACTCCTTCCTGGTGTCCTTTGTCGTGCATACTTCTATGCCTAACACTAAAAATAGCAATCACAAGGCCACATGGACTATTGTCGCACAACAGACCATCAAGCACGGCTATAGACGAATTTAAAGTAAGACAACGAAATTCCTTATTTAGGTTATTACTATTATTTTGACGATTTTGATCTAGACCGCCAAACGAATGACTCTAGCTTTTAGCAAAAACTCCACTACTATTAATAATGATGAAGATATTGATATCCTTGTTTATTGCCGTTAGTGCTTGGTCTGCGGTTCCAGAAAAATCGACGCCTACCCTCACTTCAAGCGAAACACTAAAAGAGCGACTAAAAAAATTAAGTCTGAATGAAGACGAATCAAAAACTCATAATTTAGTTTTTGATCTTCCCGTTACCTACAATCAACAAGTCGCTAAATGGGTTCAGTATTTTCAAACTAAAGGCAGCAAATGGTTTCGCGAATACCTTGAGCGCTCTTCAAAGTATTTACCATTTATTCAAAATGAATTAGCTAAAGCACATTTACCTTTAGATTTAGCATTCATGGTAATGATAGAATCTGGATTTTCAACATCGGCAACGAGCACGGCAAATGCCGTCGGCCCATGGCAATTCATTGAAGGTACGGCGGCACGATATGGTTTAAGAAAACATTGGTGGCTAGATGAACGCCGTGATTTCCGCAAAAGCACGAAAGCCGCAATCAAATACATCAAGGATCTACATTCCGAGTTCGGCTCTTGGTATTTAGTCGCCGCTAGCTATAATATGGGTGAAAATGGTCTACGTCGCCAGATTCAAAAACATCAAACCAGCGACTATTGGACACTTGTTAGAAAAAAAGCGCTACCTGAAGAAACTCAGAACTATGTTCCAAAAATTTTGGCTGCGATGCTTATTACAAAGTCTCCGAACCTTTATGGATTCCGCTATCTAGAGCGTCGTGACCCGTTAGAATATGATTATGTCTCGGTTCCCGGTGGAACAGACTTAGAATCATTGGCTGATGCTTTAGGTGTGACACGTAAATCACTTAAAGAATTAAATTCAGAATTATTGGTAAATTATATTCCAAGACAAATAGCATCGCATACTATCCGTGTTCCTTCGGGTGCCGGAAAAATCATTTCTGAATTTTTAGCTAAAAAATCTAATTAACTTTAGATGCTTTTTCGCCTTCGCTCGCATCAAAATTAGGGATACGATTTTGTTCAATCTCCTTTTCCCAGAAATCAAAATAATCCTGAGAAAACTCGGAGTCCCAAAAGCGCTTCAGATTCGAAAGAAAAAGCTTTACTTCTTTTTTACGCCCTTCCTTTAGCAGTTCGCTTAGAGCGGACATGTCATGGTACGGCGGACCAAACGTACTTAACTGAGGCGAGCCCGGTGTTTTTGCAGCTTCATTAATATGATTGATTGCCGAATCAATTTTCTTCTCTTTTACCGCACACGCAGCGAAGGCCATATGGCCATCAAAAATCGCATTACCATAGTTCCAATTCGATGAATAATAAGGCGCTATGGCCAGCAATTCTCCGGCTAAGCTCTGCATCTTGGGACAATCTTTTGACTTAACAGCCCGCTCTAATCGCTCTGACAACGAATAGAAATAATGAGTTCCTAGTTCTGTACTATGTTCTACGAGCTCTTTGTCATTTAAGTTAGAAGCCTTTACCGCGAAGGGATTAGAGTAGCACCCACTTAATGCGACTATCGATAAAACTATAGAAATCAGCTTCTTCATATTCAAAGCTTATACCCGATGCTACTAACTTGTAAAGTTACGGGTTACTTTGTTTCTGTAAAAATACGCAGTAGATATCACGAATAGCGCAGCACTCACCCACGTTGACAATGAAAATACAGGTATATTACCTCGAAAATCGTCTCTAAAAAACTCAGTAATACCACGCCCCACACTGTGCAATAACATCCAAAGGTAAAAGAGTCGCTCTGGATTTTTTTTTAGTATCCGACTATTATGAGCCTCATAATTAAGTAAAATGCCCAATACCGCAAATTCCCATATCGACGAGTAGATTTGCGTGGGATGCCGTCCGTTGATCGCCCAAGCTAACTGACATGTTTTTCCAAAACAGCAGCCCTCTAGAAAACAACCTATTCGCCCTAACCCATAGACCAACGACAAAATAGGAGTGTATATCTGCATATAGAGGTTCAGGTAAACCATCTTGTTTTTCAATTTCAAAAAAAGAAGCCCAAATGCAAAACTCAAAAAAAATCCGCCAAAAAAAACAAATCCGCCTTCCCAAAAGTAAATTACTTTAATTGGGTTTTGAATGTAGTAATCCAAATTTTCAAACAAAACATGTGCTAACCGAGCCCCCACGATGGCGCCAATCACCAAAACAAAAGCTAAATCTAAAGAAAAATTTTCGTCGATACCCAGTTTACGCGAACGAAGCGTCGTTAAAAAAAATGCTAGACCCATCAGAAACGAAATAACGAAAAAGAAGGTGGGAACTTGAAAAAATCCAAAATCAATTAATGGAAACATATCGTGTTTAGTCTAATATGAACTCGAAAAAATATCACTAGACCTTCGACTTCTTTTACTGTTTTTTAACGAAAGTCCTCGATTCGAAATTGTGTTTACTATCATAATAATGATGTATGGGTTTACATCCAGTTGAAATAGCAAAAGAGCTAAGAAATTTTCCGTTTTTCAAAACGTTCAGTGATGAAATGCTTTTGCAAATTTCTACTATGACTGTAGAAAAAAATTTCCACGCATCTGACTATATCCTTCGCGAAGGCGAACTTAATACGAAACTATATTTTTTAAGATCCGGGATTGCCGAAATTACTTTAGAAAATGAAGTCGTCGCCATTTTGCAATCCGTAGGTGATGTCATGGGAGAGATGAGTGTGGTTCTAAAACGACCAGTTACCTCATCCATCATCGCAAAAAATGATGTCAGCGTATTTGTGATAGACTCAGATCATTTTAGTCATGTACCGCAAAAAGATTTTGATAAATTTACGTCTCTTCTGTACCGAGTCTACTCAACTGTTCTCGCCGACCGATTGATTCGCACAAACGAAAAAGCCCGCCTGTTCGAAATTGCGAACCGTGAATTATTTGAAGCGCAGGCTAGCCTAGAAAAAGCGGGCGATAAAAGCGTACTTCTTGTCGATACCGATCGTAAGCAACTAGTTCTAGCAAAAATGGCAGTTGGCAGCTCGGGAGTCCGAATGGATACCGCCTCTGATGTCGAATCTGCCAAACAGCTACTTCAACTGAATAAGTATGATTTAATTGTATTCGATGACACATGCTCTGATATTGTCGAAGCGATCTCTGATATTAAAAAAGCGGTGATGATAACTAGTAAAAAAGTTCAAGAAAATCTTCCTATTTTGAAAAAAAATAAGAAGGTTAATAACTTGATCACACGTGACACCGATGACAAACAGTTAACAATTAAAACATTGTTAACGACTCTTTCAAAACTTTTAAACAATGATGTATTCGGCATCGAAAAATACCTTTCTTGGGGCGTCGATATTCAAACCAAAAAAGTTACCTCGAGCGCCGACCGTCTGAAGCTAAAAGACGATATGGTTGTCTATTTTAAACGTCTGGGAATTCGAAATACGATCCTAGAAAAGATGTATCTAGTGACCGAAGAACTCCTCATGAATGCAATCTACGACGCACCAACTGATAAAACTGGAAAATCTTTGTTTAATCATCTTCCGAGAAAGACAGAAGTAGTTCTAGACTCCCATTTACAATCGGTTATTAAGTACGGCTGTGATGGCATCTATTTAGCTGTTTCTGTTACAGATCCTTTTGGTTCACTTACCAGAGACATTATTATAAATTATCTAGATAGCTGTTACTCTGGAAATGCGGGATCACTAAACGCAGGTAAAGGCGGAGCCGGCAGAGGCCTGCACCAAATCGTTGAAAATTCAGATTTAACTATATTTAACGTCAAACCTGGCCAACGAACTGAGGTAATTAGCATTTTCTTTACAGAAACTAATAAAAAAGAACCTAATCCATCATTCCACTATTTTTTCAATGCCTAGAAAATACCTATTAATATTATTTGGTTTACTCTACCTTCTTTGCGCTTTCCTGTTTAGCCAACAAACCCAAGACTACAAATCATTTATTTGGTTTGTTTTAACCAGCAATTTCATTTGCGGTATTATCGCGATTTTTATCACTGTGATAGTCACTTTGTCTAAGAACGAGGACGGTGCGATTAAAAACACTGTCCAAACTATACTGGCGATTATTCCTCTCATTCTATTTCACTCCTTCGCGGCAACATTTTTAAGCTTCTTAGCTAACTGGAATGAGTTTAGCTTGATGACTCCTGAACGGACCTTAAAAAAGGAATTTCCCTGGTCTGAGGTCGCCAACCTAATTATCAAGTACTTTCCGTTTTATTTTCCCTATGTTTTAACAAAAATGATTTTGTTCTTTGTTCCAAAATCGTCTTTATATAGCGGTTTTATTCACATACGTGATGCACTTCTGTTGATAGTAACAAGTATTGCTATTCCGCTTATACTGCTAAAATTAGCAGAAACCTATACGTTCAACCAAAATACGGCATCGTTCTATTGTATTTCATTTTTTTTCTTTATCCCGTGGTCACTCTTTTTTGGAAGAGATATCTTTGGACACAAAGAAGATAAAGTTCCGCTATTTAAAGCTACGACACAGTTTCCAGTCAAAGTCGTCGAAAAAGGACCTCGGGGTTGGGGTGCCTTGATCATGGCATTTAGTTTGATATTTATTGCGGTCTCATTTTTTAGTTTCAGCAAAAAATTTGAATTTCGGGTCCTTGAAGCTCTAATATTCTTCATACCCTTCTTTTCGATTGGTTCTATTTTTTTCCTAATAGGAATAAATATGCAGTGGGCAAAAAAAGAAATTACAATTACTCACGAAGACGTCTCTGGCCGAGTGCGTATGTTGCTCCCATTCCCCAAGACAATTGAATGGCGTCAACCACTTATAGACTACGCTCATCCCACAAAGGATATTCGATATCATCGGGGCGATGCCGACAGTGCTGCCTATGCGACATACGAAATTAAAATGAACCTCAAGTTCCAAAGACAAAAAAAGAAATTCAGTCTTGAACCAAATTTAAACGTAACTTTGTATAAGGCCTATCATCCAGATAACTTGGACCAGGAATTGGCTCAGTATCGGCAGCTGTTTTCCTTCATGGATAAATAGTTACCCTTCAACTTCGATTTTTTCATTCGACTCAAATTTTGAAAGTGCTCTATATAAGCAAGGCACCACAAACAATGTGAAGAAAGTTGAAACAAATGTACCACCGATAATTGTCAATCCCATCGGAGTTCGGGTTTCTTGCCCCATACTATGAGCAGAATCGAATTTTCTTTGCTACACCGATCAACAAAACATTAAAACTCTCTACTAAACCCGCGGAAGACCCTTCAAGATTGAATGACAAGATCTAAAATGATTCTTCTAAATTTCGAAGTTCATTTAATTATAAAAAAATAAAAAAGCCCAGTTGGGAGCTCCAACTAGGCCTCTTTAAGTCCTATGTTCAAGTGAACACTTATTGAGTGGTCGTGCTATTTGCCAAAGCGTTTTCCCGTTTTTTTTCCAATAACATGACTAGGATCAAAATCCCTACCCCACACACGATCGCCGAGTCCGCGATATTAAATGCCGGGTAGCTGTACTTGTTGTACAAATGAAAATCCAAGAAATCGATAACATAGCGATAGTTCAAACGGTCGATATAGTTACCCAGCGCGCCTCCGCAGATCAAAGATAAAGCCGAAATCTGCAAGTTATCGTCGTCCTTCACCGTTCGTAAAATCGTAAAGATAATGATGACTGCAATTGGCGGCATCGATAAGAAAAAGATTTCGCGGAATGTAGGATGGCTTTCCGCAAGAAAACCAAATGCCGCGCCATAATTTCTGACGTAGGTAAAGTTAAACAAGTTTTCAATCACTGTGTAAGACTCACCCAACTGAAACTTAGTATGGATATAGATCTTAGTTAGCTGATCTAACGCGATTACAATACCCGCAATAATCAGTAGCAAAATATATTTTTTCTTCATGTTAGTGCCTCTACACATTTAGGACAAATTCCAACGTGTTCACCAGTTGATGCAATTTGCGTCGAGTATGTCCAACAACGAACACACTTTTCACCTGGCGCTTTATCCGCTTTAATTGCGAATTCGCCTTCTTTAACTTTTACGTCAGATACAATTAAAAATTCTCGTAAACCTTTAAATCCGGTCAACGCTTTGTATTTTTCCGTCGGCGCGGTGATGTCAACTTGCGCTTCCAAAGACGCCCCAATGACCTTTTGAGTTCGTAGGCCTTCTAAAACTTTTTGAACCTCCGCACGCACTTCGATTAGTAATGCAAATTTTTCTTTCAAGCTTGGATTTTTCCAGTCCGCACTTGCTTTCGGATATTCAGTTAAGAAGATCGAATCTTTTGATTTAAATGCATAATGTGAATACGACTCTTCAGCAAGGAACGACAAGATTGGCGCCATCATCCCCATCAATGATTCTAGCATATAGTAAATCACCGTTTGCGACGATCTACGAGGCACTCCGTCGACTTTCCAAGTATAGAGGCGATCTTTCAACACATCTAAATACACCGCAGATAACGTAACCGTGCAGAACTGATTAAGCGCATGGTATACTTTATAGAAATCAAAGCTCTCGTACGCTGCTTCGACTTTTTCCATTAGCTCATGTAATTCATTTAATGCCCACTGATCTAGTTCTGGCATCTGTGAAACTGCGACTTTATCTTTTGATGGATTAAAATCAGAAACAGATCCTAATAGATATCTCATTGTATTACGAAGACGACGGTATGTTTCTGTTACTCGCGTAAGTTCATCTTTGCCGCAGGCTACGTCTTGTCCATAGTCGCCTGAAGCTGCCCATAAACGAACGATTTCGGCTCCGCTTTTACTCGAAACTTCGTTTGGATCAATAACGTTACCCAATGACTTACTCATCTTGCGGCCTTGTGGATCCATTACGAATCCGTGAGTCAGCAATGTTTTGAACGGTGCCTGTCCCGATGTCGCCATTGACGACAACATAGATGTATTGAACCAACCGCGATGTTGATCGCTGCCTTCAAGATAAATATCTGCCGGACCGGTTTCACCCATGCGTTTCTTTTGAACCGCCGCGTGTGCCACGCCGGAATCGAACCAAACATCGAGAATATCTTTACCGTGACGGAAACCTTCTGAACCAAACTTTTCTTTATTCTTAGGGTTGCCTGATTTTAATTCGTATTTTTTATTTCCCAGGAATTCAGCCACCGGAGTCGAATGGAATCCTTCAAGACCTTTCTTTTCGATAACATCAGCGACTTTCATCATGACATCATGATCAGCTAAAGGCTCAGCTGTAGCGATACAATAGAAAATTGGGATTGGCACACCCCAGATACGTTGACGACTCAAACACCAGTCAGGACGATTTTCCATCATGGCTGTAAAGCGAGCCTTACCCCAATCCGGGACAAACTTGATGTCTTCAATTTTTTTAAGTGTTTGTTTTCTGATATTTGATTCTTCTAAATCAATACCCAAAAACCACTGCGGCGTTGTTCTAAAGATCAATGGCGTTTTCGTTCTCCAACAATGAGGATACGAATGTTCGATCTCTACCATTTTGATTAAAGCGCCTACTGACTTTAACTTTTCAATGATCAGAGGATTCGCTTTAAATATGTTCATCCCTTGCCATTCAGGAACTTCCTCTGTGAATTTTCCAGAATCATCCACTGGGCAAAGAACCGGCAAATTATAACGAAGACCGACTTTAAAATCGTCCGCACCGTGGCCAGGGGCCGTGTGAACCGCGCCAGTACCCGCGTCTAAGCTTACGTGCTGACCAAGCACGATGCGAGATGTGCGATCAATAAATGGATGAGTCGCCACGATCGATTCTAAATCCGTACCTTTATGAGAAGACATCAAACTCAATGTCATTGATGTATCTTTAGCGAAGGCATCCGCTAAGCCTTTAGCAATGACGATGTTATCAGAACCTGTGTTGTATACACCGTATTCAAAATCAGGATGAAGTGCGATAGCAACGTTCGCTGGAAGCGTCCAAGGAGTTGTCGTCCAGATAACAAAGTATGCTTTACCTTTTGGATTACCTAGAGTCGCCAAACTCTTTGCGTCTTTAACTTCGAACTTTACATAGATCGAAGGTGACTTGTGCATATGATATTCAACTTCGGCATCCGCAAGCGCAGTCTTCAATGTCCAGTTCCAGTATACTGGGCGTTCGCCACGGTATACAACGCCGCGATCATACGCGCGTGCAAACTCACGAACCTCTTCAGCTTCGTAATCGGGAGCCATTGTGATGTATGGTTTTTCCCAATCCGCCAATATACCTAAACGCTTGAATTGAATGCGCTGCTGATCCACCCACTTGGCGGCTTCCGCACGACAAAGCGCCAGAATTTCTTGATCTGTTTTAACTAACTTTTTGTCGGTTAAATCCTTCATCACTTTATGTTCAATCGGCAGACCATGGCAGTCCCAACCGGGGATGAATTGAGTTTTGAAACCCTTCATTGATTTGTACTTAACGACGATATCTTTCAGAGTTTTATTTAAAGCGTGACCTATGTGAATGTTACCATTCGCATAGGGAGGACCATCTTGGAACGTAAAGCTTTTTCCGTTCTGATTTTTCTCGAGCATCTTTTGATAGATTTTTTTCTCGTCCCAAACTTTAATCATTTCTGGCTCTTTAATATTCAAATCGCCCTTCATTGGAAATGAAGTTTGAGGAAGCCTGATCGTTGCTTTATAGTCTTTTGGAGGAGTCGTGCTCACGCGTGTACCTTTTTCGTTATAAGTATCTGATAAATATATTGAATCTCGCTTTTTTAAACAAGCGGTAATTTAGTTGGGGCTTTCTTAATGGAGAGTGTCCAACGACAGACGATATTATAGGAGTTTTTTTGTCTTATTGTAACCGACTTGAATCAGCATTTTAAGCGCTTCTTGATTCGTCGTAAGGTTCAATTTCTGGCGAACCTCATTAATCAGGGCAATCGAAGTTGAATCCAGCTCGAGTGATCCCGAAACTTGAACCTGAGATGCCACTTGTGTAGGCATTTGCGCGCTCATACCTGAATTGAATTTCTTTTCCAGAGCTTGAAAGTCTAAACCTAATGATTCCGAAGCTTTAGGAGCTGCTTCACGTTTAGGCGATGCTGGCACTCCAGGAACATTTAACGCATCCGTAGCCTTAGCTTGGCCCCCTTCTTTTTCAAATTCCCCCATCAAACCCGCTAGTTGTTTCAATTCGTGTTTGAAGTTTTGAATCGACGGACGATCTAGAGCTGCATCGCCATCGCGAGTCGCTTTTAAATAGAGACTGACTAAAATATCTGGGGTAGTTGCCATTTCTTTCAGCGATGGATCCTGATTTTGCAACCAAGCGTATGCTTTCAATAGCGAATCTTTAGTATAAGCTTGAGGTGGAATCGGATTCATCGTCATAGGAAAAACGACCCTAAGAATGTATCGCTCTCGAGTCAATACATCTTATCAGTCCATAAAAATAATGAATGGCATTATAAAAATTAATTATTTGGTGGCCAGAATTACTGATTGGAACACAAAACCTTTCTTTTTGGATTCAAGCCAAAAAAAGGACATAGAAAATAAAATTAACTTCGTTTTGACAAAAACTAAACTCTACGGTTCATAGTATCGTTATGAAAAAACAATTAGAATCTACTTTTGAATATTTAATTTTCTCTAGTCGCTGGTTCCAAGCTCCGCTGTATTTTGGATTAATTGTAGCGGGCTTACTTTATACCTATAAATTTTTGATTGAACTCATTCATCTAGTAACCACAGTAAATTCTATAACTGAAGAAGTGCTTATGCTGGGGGTCCTAACCCTGGTCGATATCACAATGGTCGCCAATCTACTGATAATGGTGATCATAGGTGGCTATGCAACCTTTGTTAGCCGCATTGATCTATCTGGACATCCAGACAAACCCGATTGGCTAGATAAAATAGATGCGGGCGCACTGAAAGTAAAACTCGCAACTGCGTTGGTAGGCATATCTGGAATTCATCTTTTGAAGTCATTTATAAATATAAAAGAAAAACCTACAGATCAGCTTATGTGGCAAGTGATCATCCACGTAGTTTTCCTATTTAGCTCAATCATGTTGGCCTACACGGAAAAACTAATGCACAAAAACCATCACTAATTTTTAGCTGCCAATCTTCACAGTCCTGCAGGCGGCCTCGTAGTCTGCTCGTAATTTTTTCCTAATCTTAGCCTGCTCGAACCGGCGCTTCTCGGTGTCGTTCTCTAGTACTAGTTTAGGAACCTGCGAAGGCTTGCGGTCTTTATCCACAGAAACCATTGTGAAAAATGAAGACATCACATGGCGAATTGTTTTGCTTCGCGTATCCTCGGCGATAACTTTGATACCAACTTCCATAGACGTGGTACCGGTATAGTTTATTGAGGCTTTGAATGTAACTAACTCACCGACATGAATAGGCTCGCGAAAAAACACTTGATCCACTGACAAGGTCACAACGTAGTTACCCGAATAGCGAGCCGCGCACGAATAAGCGGCCTGATCCAAATAGCGAAGAATCGCGCCTCCGTGAACATTCCCCGCGAAATTAACTAAATCTGGGGTCATTAAAATTGTCATTGTTAAACGTTTATTACTGGCGATTTCATTTTCCATTGCAACCTCGCCCCATTGTAGGGCGATTTCAAATTAGGTTACAAGAAATTAAGAAAACAAATCCAACCTCGCAGCGACCAAATCTCGCCGCGCTGAATTGCAAAAACCTAGCAGCTGACTACTCGCTGTAGTCCTTGGCTATGATTCCGTACTTCTCGATTTTACGAAGCAGCGTTTTCTTTGGGATATTTGCATGTAGTGCCGTTTGGTTGATGCGGCCTTTGAAAGTTTTTAAGGCTTTGATGATGAATTCTTTTTCGAAGACTTCTTTCTGAGCGTTGAAATCCAGTTCGCCGTTAAAGGTGACTTTCATTCCAGCGCTGTCCATATCGATGTCTTCAGATTCGTCGTCAGAATCAGAGTCTGCGTCTTCCACTACATCGACACCAGAGTCCATGAATACTGGGCCCTTAGTTGGCGAAGAGGATTGCACTTCTGCAGATTTTTTTTCTGCTTCTATCATTTTTTCTAGATCAAATAGACTTACGCCCACTGATTCAAGAACAGCTTCTGGCAACGCCGATAGCGTGATCATATGAGACGACTCTAATACGAACGAGTGTTCAATGACGTTTTCAAGCTCACGGATATTTCCTGGCCAGTTATATTTTTTAAGGATGTTCATTGCATCCACTGTAACGCCAGCGATTTTCTTTTTATGAACTTCGTTGAACTTCTTAATAAAGATTTGAATTAAGCGTTCGATATCATCTTTGCGCTCCGCTAGTTGGGGCAAGAATATAGGTACAACATTTAAACGATAGAACAAGTCTTCACGGAACGTTCCCGCTTTGATCATGTCTTCTAGTGGGCGATTGGTCGCCGCGATGATACGAACATTCGATTGAATTTCACGGTTAGAACCAACCGGAGTAAATAACTTTTCTTGTAGAACACGCAGGATTTTTACCTGCATCAATTGCGGCATATCACCGACTTCGTCTAGGAACAAAGTTCCGCCTTCAGCATATTGGAATTTACCAATTTTTCTTTCTGCAGCACCCGTAAATGAGCCCTTTTCATGTCCGAACAGTTCTGATTCAAATAAATTTTCTGGAATTGCCGAACAGTTAATCGCAACAAACTTGTCGTCTTTTCTTGCTGAGTTGAAGTGGATTGCTTTCGCCACTAATTCCTTACCTGTACCAGACGAACCACGAATAAGAACCGGAGTATCCACCTTCGCAAGCTTATTAATGATGTTAAACACCTTCTGCATTTGCGATGTATTACCGATAATTTTACGACCCGCTTCTACTAATACAGGCGAGCTAGCCGCAATATTTGAAATTAATGAATGAGCGTGAATCGCTTTTTCTACCAAAGCAACTAAATCTTCAGATGCCACTGGCTTAGAGATATAATTGTACGCACCGTCTTTAACCGCTGCGACCGCATCGTTTAATGTCGCATGAGCCGTTAACATTAAAACGATCATACCTGGGTCTAATTCTTTGATTTGTTTAAGCGCCGCTAAACCGTTTAAGCGAGGCATATCGACATCAAGTAATACGATATCGAATTTAGAACCTTCAGCCGTAGCCGCTTTGATTTTTTCAAGAGCATTGATGCCGTCGAAAGCTTCAGAAACTTCGAATTTCTTTAGGGCCGAAAATGCCGATTTGATAGAAAAGCGTAATCCTGCATCGTCATCAACCACTAGAATTTTAAACATCGAGGCCTCCTGATTGGGGTCCTCAACGTCTTGAAAACCCTTATTAAAGCTGCGGCAATTGTACTACAAAAATCGTCCCTTTACCAGAGTCCGACTCTACAAATATTTGCCCTTGGTGAAGCTCTGTAAAATATTTAGCCAGATAGAGGCCCAATCCTGACCCTTTTATCGGCGAACTCTTCGCATTTGCGCTCCTATAGAACTTCGTAAATAGGTGTGGCAATTCTTGGGCCGCAATTCCAGGTCCCTGATCCGATATCACAAAAAACACGTAACCGTCTTTTTCATAGGTCTTTACGCTAATTTGAGTATTCTCGGGGGCGTATTTAATGGCATTTTCCAAAATATTCGAAAAAACCTGCCTCATGAGGTCTGGATCCATCCTAATTGGGAATAGAGG
>DDTZ01000196.1:15070-17380 GCA_002344565.1 Bdellovibrionaceae bacterium UBA2351
GATCTTTTGATTGCCAATGCAATTCGACCCCTTGGAACTCGATCTTAGCGTAATTCAAGATTGAATTGATGAACTTCAGTAGATCATCGCTAGAGGACCTAATCGTGTCCACGGCCTCACGTTGTTCGACACTTACATTTTGCTGATCAGCTAAAATAACGTCCGTCATGCCTTTGATACGTGCGATTGGGGTCTTTAAATCATGGGACATCATCGAAATAAAATTCGTCTTAAGTTCTTCGACTTGCTTTAAAAGTCTGTTCTTTTCGTAGTACTCCCAGCTACGACGATTTTCGATAATCAAACGATACGGAATAAAGAAGTAGTAACACAAGAAAATCGCTAGTAGCGGATGAGCCATTGAAATCCAAAACCCAAATGGCCAGAATGCAAAATAAGAAATCGCTACATACGAAAACAGTAACGAAATAATAATCAACAAGCCCACAGCCGGACGAACTGCGAATACGATGTATACCGTAATAATCGAAATCAAGATCGTTAGTGCTAAATTCAACCATGGCGGCGCACGAACAATAGCGTTGTTAGAAATTAAGGTATCGAACATATTTGCATGCATTTCCGTTGTTGTCATAGCGATAGACGAACGGGAATACGGAGTTAAAATATAATCTTTTTCAGTTAGCTCCAAGTTCTGGCCAATAATAATGATCTTATCTTTAACGGCCTGAGGTGACACTTTCCCTTCTACAAAATAATGGAATGGAATTTTATCGTAGGAATTAGTAGGGCGAAAACGAATATAAATTTGATCTGTCTCTAAGAAGTTAAACAGACCCCGAATTTTATATTTCTCAGATACATCTTGATTATACGTCGATGCTAAATACGGATGAATCATCACCTGATCTTGGTAATTAACCATCATCCGACGAGTCACCCCGTCTTTTGCAAAATTGGCAGTATCAGTGCTTTTAGGACCCGAAAATAATTTAATACGCTCGAATGGTTCGCTCATTTTAAGCTTACCTTCTTCACCACGCATTTCTAAAAAGTTCGTTAAAACAAATAGCTGAGTAAACTGATCAGCAGCAGTGGCAAAATCGTTTTTTTCGGCGTTATTACCACTAATTTCATCGTAATTTAAATCGTAAACGATCGCGCGTGGACCGAGCTGCTTTAACTGTTCTAAAACTTTCGTGTGATCACTAAATTTGGGAATACCTTTAAAATACTCAACCGATTCAGGGTTGATTTCGGCAATCAGAATGTGGCCAGAGGTTTCTGGTGAAGGTGAGTAACGAACGCGTAAGTCGTAAAGATAGGCTTCAAAGAAATCCAGCTTTATTTGATTGATAAACAAAGCTAGACCGGTTGCCAGCGCCACTCGAAAAACCATGATGCCTAGAAACTTTATTCTGTCCCAACGGGACGTGGTATCAGTGGTTTTAAGCGAGGGCGGTAGTGCCATTAGTCTCTATCTTATTGGTAAACAGCCTTCGCCACCTTTAGCTTTAATAGCCGTCGATTGGCCACTAGCACCTTTAGATGAAGATTTAGGCTTAATTTTTTTAATACTTTTCGATTTCATAACCGTTCCTAGTTCAGTGTTAAACATATAGTCCTCTTTTTTTAATAATTCAATTTTAATATCAACATTAAGACCATTTAAGCGGTCTGTTCATCCCTGGCTTTGGCGTAGTAGTATATCGCCAGAGCCAATAAAAATCTCGTTCTTTCACAGAATTGCAAACTTTTCTTCAAAGTGTCTTTTTTGGACGTGGTTTGATGAACAAACGAACAGCCACCGCCGCACATATACTTGGCCCAGCACGATTGGCAGTTATTTCTTTCTATAATCGTTTCCTCGGCATAACCAGCCAGTTTCGCCTCGTCCAGTACCGAACCTCCACCTAAGCGATCCTGAGGCTGACCAACTGTCCAAGGACAGTTGTAAACTTGGTTACGGCTATCGATCACCGCAAAGCTTCGACCTAACCCGCAATGATTTTCTAAGCGCTCTTGCGAGTCCAAACGATCAAAGTAATTATCAAATAAATAAATTTTACGAAGTTCAGCTTCACCGCCCAGATCCCAAGCCGCTTTGGCGGTCTTTGTCACTTCTAGCATGTAGTTTTCGTTCGAAGCTTCGTCCAAATCACTAACGGAATAGATAAAATCAATCCAATCAAATTTGAACTGTCTAAAGTATTCATATGTTTCTAAAACAGCTGTGTGTTCCTTTGTGAAAACAGCATGAACAGCTAACGGTCCAATCTGATGACGAACTTTACTTAATTCAGACAACGTATTTTCAATCGCCACCGATGTAGGCTTATTATTTTTTTG
>DDTZ01000114.1 GCA_002344565.1 Bdellovibrionaceae bacterium UBA2351
CTTTTAGGACCTGGTACCTTTTTTATTTTTTGTTTGAAAGTAGGCATAGTAATTCGAAGACTACGTCTACGCCGGCTAGGCCGGTGATATCGGAGTGATCGAATGGGGGCGAGACTTCTACTAGGTCGGCGCCTACTAGATTATTGATTTTTAAACCACGCAGGATTTGTTGGACTTCGTATGTTGTTAGTCCACCAGGCACAGGAGTTCCGGTTCCTGGAGCAAACGCCGGATCCATACAATCGATATCAAAACTTAAATATGCGGGTTCATCACCAAATGCCGGCAAACTTTTCACGAAATCAGAAATGTGGCCCTTCTTTATATCATCCATCGTGTACACATTGATTTGATGTTTTTTAATAAAATCTAAATCGCTTCCATCGGCAAGTGGGCCACGGATTCCGATCTGAATCATCTTCTTTGAATCCACCAATCCTTCTTCAACAGCATGACGAGCAAACGCTCCATGATGGTATTCACAACCCCAAGCTGCCGGGTAGGTATCTAAATGAGCATCAAAGTGGATAAAGCTTAACGGCTTACCGTATTTTTTCCGAAGAGCACGCAAGATTGGCAACGTCGTTGAATGATCACCACCAACGGAAACAAATTTTTTATTTTTCCCTGCAATACTAGAAACGAACGCTTCAATTTTTTCGTAGGTTACGTCCAACGATATTGGCACTGTAGAACAGTCTCCGATATCAGCAATCTTGACGCTTTTAAATAGATTCGTTCCACGGGACCAGTGATACGATCTACCCAGTGATGAACATTCGCGAATATGCGACGGCGCGAATCGAGCACCTGGGCGGTACGAAACTCCGCCATCAAACGGAGTTCCGAATATCCCAATGTCATAGTCATCATCGACAGGCACATGCGGTAATCTGAAAAAAGTTTTAATCGCTGAAAAGCGCGGAAACTCGCGACCACTGATTGGAAGATATTTATCTGTTGTCATGTCTCAAGTTTAAGCATTGTTTAACTTAAGTCAATCTCGCTAGCACCGATACAAAGTTTAGGAAAACAAGATTGCTGTCTTGCAATTTGACATCGCCCCAATAACAAAGGACTCTGAACCTGGAATTGAAAATATGAATTATCCATTTGATGGCGAACTATTCTTAAGCAAACAGAAACGATTTAATGAGATTGTCTTCTTTGTACATTTTTATGAAGGATCTAAAACCCTCCTAAGACGTCATATCGAGCTTGTGAATGAATTAGGCTTCGATGCATTTGCTTTTAATCTACGGGGCAAGAGTGCGTTTATCGCAAATCCTATTAGCCGCAGTATGAAGCCGGGTATTAAGCATATTTGGGCCGACCAGATTACTGATCTTATGAATTTGCTTCCTCAAAAAAAGATTGTGTATAGCTTTTCAAATCCATCGGCATCCGCCATCGAAGCGATGGCAGAACGAAACAATATCGATATTACGGCAATGGTTTGTGACAGTGGACCTTCTGATAAATTTCTAGAATCGGCCTACCATTTGTTTCAACATTTTAAAAAAGATGGATTACTTAAGAGCTTAACAAAGACAATTATAACTCCCATGATTTGGAGCCCGTATTTACATAGCGACGTTCATCCGCAACTAGAAACATTTCCAAAGGGATTTAGAATTTTATCCATTCGAGGCTGGAAAGATGCCTTGATTCCACCGAATCACATCGATGGAGTTTTTGAGCGCCATGCGAACCTAGATTGGCGTAAACTAAGCCTACCAAAAGCCGGACACTTAAATGGATTGAAAGACTTCAAAAACGAATATGTGGCCGGTCTAAAACCATTTCTAGAAGAAGTCGCTACGCCTTACGTTTAGCGACTAATAGGCCTTCGCTTGTACCAATGAAATACGATGAGTAGCCGGGGTTTTGAATTAAACTCTTATTAAATTCAATCATACCAGTTGCTTGTTTTTTTGAAAATGGAGTGTCCGTCAAGCCCCACACGGACCCACTTAAAAACACATTGTCAGCCAAAATTAGATACGAACCTTTTAGATTAGCCTCAATCCATTTTAGGTAATCAGGATAGGCCGATTTGTTAGCGTCGATAAATGCACCACCTAAATCTTTTGGCGCAGACCAAGACTCTAATGCCAAACGAGCATCACCGCGGAGCACGACCACTTTTTTTCCAGCTAGTTCAGGAACACCCGTTACGTTTTCAAATAAGGATTCAATAAAGTCAGCACAATGATCATCTTTTTCAAAACAATACAGTGTTCCCCGTGGCTGCAATCCGCGTAACAAAAATAAAGCCGAATACCCTGTCAGCGATCCTAGCTCCATAAAAGCTAGAGAACCAGATTGTTTAACCTGTTCAGAAATTACGTAAGCCTCACTCAGGGATACCGAAATACCTTCTTTATTCAGTGTGCGGGATTCCGCTCGAGCCCGATCTGCCAAAGCCAAAAACTCTGGACTAAGGTTAGCCTGATAAAGCGAGTCTAAATAGTTTAATTTTCCGTATTCAAATGAATCTTTATCTTCACCAGATCGCATAGGCCTTTAAATGACACGACTTTGGTTTATTGACCAGCAAATTCTAAAGATTATCAATGAAATAGCCGAAAAAATATCCATGGTACAAACTGGAAAAATTTGGATTTTTTACGATTCAAAAAATAAAAAACAAAGCAAACCTTTAAACCTAACTCAAGCGCAGGCTTTGATTTTGAACCTGGCCCAAAAGAAGAATTTTCAAGCTTACATTTGGACACCTGGTTGGCAAGAGTGGGTAGATTTGAAGTCGTTCTTAGAAGTCGATCAAGACTACTTTGTCGTGCCACCATCAATTAAGAAAAAAACTTTGGACAAAACTTCAGTTACTAAAACGCTGACGCGCTTTAGGGAATCAAAGACAGCGATTAATACTAGCGTAACAGAGAACTTTGATAAAACTTTGTTGGTCCCACTAGATCCTGACAACTTAGTGGTAAAAGAGCCCAAGCCAACATTTACTGAGATTTCTAAAGATGCCCCCAACCAAAAAGTCGATTATGGATACTTCTATCCAGACTTCAAAGCCGAAAACATTGATCTAGACATTACTCGCCTGAAAGGCCGCCTAAAAACGGCACCTCAAGGAAACTCTACAGCCGAAAATGTGAAATTAGAATCCAGTGTTTCAGCGGATCGTCGCGAAAACATTCGATATAACTTTGCAATTGAGGTTATTTTGATCACGAAAAAAGGGAAAACGTTCAAATCCCAATCCGAAAATATCTCGATCTCGGGGGTAAAACTAATGGATGCGATTCCGCCAGAATTCCTAATGACCGACTTTAGCGTGATCATTGCCAATAAACTGGAAAAGGATCCGAAGAAAGCACGCATTCATTTTAACTCTAAATGCGTAGGCGATGTTTCTGACCCTAAACGACTGGTATTTCTAAACCCTGACCAAAAAAGTCAGCGCGTCTTAGAAGAAATGATCAGTTCGTATATTCAACAGGTTCAGAAAAAAGAAAAGGCCGGATAACCGGCCTTCAATTAGATATTTTCCTCAGCGGAAATTTTCAAGAGCGTCTTCACTGTCTTTTTCAATTTATCAATATCAAATGGCTTCTTCAGGTAATCATGTGCACCAACAGCAAATGCGCGTCGCATATCCTCTTGCGATGCCTGTCCCGAGATGAAAACTAATGGGATCTTTTTCAGATCTTTGGTCTCTTTCAAAAGCTCAGCTAATTCGAATCCGTTGATCCAAGGTAAGCCAATGTCTAAAAGGATCAAGTCAACGGGTGTATCATCTAACACTTCAGATAGTTCGTTCGCCTGCGCTGCTAGCTTCACCAAATATCCGTCAGATTCCAAGATCCGCTTAATTGATGCTCTCATTGTTTCGTCGTCGTCGATGACCAAAATAGTTTTTGGCTCTTCTTTCTTTTTTGTTTCGCGAAACTTATCTAATGGAACCACGTCTTGGGACGCAATTCTAGCTTTGGTGATCTTTTCAATCTTGGTGATTAAATCTTTTGTGTTTATTTTTTTAGTCATTTATCCTCTGTCAGCTTATCCGTGTGCTGCTGCTTCTTGTGCTTCTAACCAACGTTCGGCATCGATAGCTGCCATACAACCGGATCCCGCTGCTGTAATAGCTTGACGGTATACTGGGTCTTGTACGTCACCAGACGCAAACACGCCTTCGATATTAGTATATGTTGATCCTGGTTTAGTTTTCAAATAACCAGTTTCATCCATGTCTAAAATTCCTTCGAACAAATCTGTATTTGGCTTGTGTCCGATAGCAATAAACAAACCGTCTAGCTTCATTTTACGTTTTTCGTTTGTTTTTGTATCGTTCACGATAACTTCGTTCATTTTTTTGCCATCACCCAAAACTTCAGTGATTTCAGAATTCCAAACCACTTCAATTTTTGGATTTTTCATCGCGCGCTCAACCATGATTTTAGAGGCACGGAATGAATCACGACGGTGGAAAATATAAACCTTACTTGCAAAACGAGTCAGAAAGTTAGCTTCTTCCATCGCTGTATCGCCACCACCAACAACGCCCACTTCTACATTTCTAAAGAAAGCACCATCGCATGTTGCACAGGCAGAAACACCACGGCTCATGTACTGTTTTTCCGATGGTAAGCCTAAAAGCTTAGCTTTAGCGCCTGTTGAAATAATAACTGTTTTCGCCTGGTATTCTTGATCACGAATCCAAACTTTAAAGGGGCGAGATTTAAAATCAACTTTAGTCACATTTTTTGTAATAAAACGAGTTTCAAAACGCTTCGCCTGGTTACGCATAACTGCGATAAGATCTGGTCCTGGCAACCCATGCTCAAAACCTGGGAAGTTTTCAACGTCTGTCGTGATCATCAACTGACCACCTGCTTCTTCACCTTCGATCATTAGCGGTTTTAAGTTGGCGCGAGCGGCATAAATAGCCGCAGTTAATCCGGCAGGGCCTGAACCAATAATAATAACGTTTTCCACGTTGCTCATAAAATAACCTCTATAAAAACTGTATCCTCGATTTTTACTCGATCCCAAGGGTAAATCCTACAAATATTTGCTATTTACGCTCCCCAGCCTAATAAACTTACGATACTGTTTTAAGGCATGACGATTTATTTTTCGACGAATAAGCCTCAATTAAAACCAATTGAAGTCTCAGACGAGAATTCAAAAAATAAAACTCTAATGACGTTACTACTAGACGCCAAATACCCCGTAGCGTCTTCCTGCAAGGGCGACGGTATTTGTAGTAAATGTCGTATAACGATACTAGAGGGAAACCAGAACCTAAACCCACAAAGCGAACTAGAAATTAAAACAAAACAGCGTAATAAAGTTACAGTAGACGAACGGCTCAGCTGCCAGGTTTACCTTAACGGTGATATAACTATCGACACCAACTACTGGTAATTAATGTAATCCTAAATTAAACTCAGCATCTTCACTGGGATACTGATTATTTTTTAATTCCGCCTGACGAGCACGATGTTTCATAGGTTTCGTCAGCAAAGAATTTTCAAAATGACCGCGACTTTGATAGCCGGTTTGGCGAACACCTGACTGCCCTTTTGGCATTAACGATCCTATAAAAACCATTACTGCATTTACTAGCTCTGGAAATAAGGCCCCGCCCAAAACTCGTAATTTACCGACCGGAGAGAGTACTAACTCAGCATCGCCAAGAGAGGCGGCTCTCAAAATTTTCTTTGCCGCTGTTTCTGGACGCATAGACAATAGCGGCAAATTATCTGCAAAATCAAACCAAGCAAATTCTTTTTCATGATCGCCTTTAAATACCGCCTGGATAGGTGATCCCGTTTGCATTAACGTAGGGTAAACAGTGGTTACCGTAATATTTTCTTGGGACAATTCAATGCCGGCACCTTGTGAATAACCAGCCAACGCAAATTTAGATGCGTTGTAGGGTAACATATGGGGAACGGCACTTTTTCCACCTAGCGAACAAATATTAATTATTCGTCCGCCTCCACGACGCTTAAAATAAGGACGAATAATATCTGTTGATTCGACAGCCGCGTATAAGTGCAATTTCATTTGCGCCTCAAAGTCAACTCGAGTCATTGAGTCTAGGGGACCAACACTAATAGAGCCTGCATTGTTAACGATCACGTCTAGCACTCCGAATGCACTAATGGCTTCTTTCATAGCGATGGCCAGTTCGTTCTTTTTTGTCACGTCACAAATGACTGTGCAAACTTCTGCAGCCGGGTATTCATTGAGTAAAATTTCACGTGCGCGAGCCAATTCATCGAATTTTCTTGCCGCTAACGTGACTTTTGCACCGTGAGCAACTAATTGCTTTGCTAGTGCTAGACCTAACCCCCGAGAACCGCCGGTTATAAAAACCGACTTGTCAGCCCACTCAAACGCTTTAGTTCCGGCAGTTAAACACAAACCAGCTGAAAATCCGCCCATCAGCGCGGCCGCCTTCGGTTTTCTTAGCAAAAGACATCCCATTGCACCTAAGCCAGATATGATTGCTAATTCATTTTTTAAAGTTCGTTTCATAAACCATCCTTTTTTTGAAATTCATTTTTTTTCTTTGAATAGTTTTTGCTCGGATTCGCCCGTTTTCTGATTTACGCCATCAAACCGCAGAGAAATTACTTTGCGAAATGGGGGTAGAAATGTTTTTTCTGATTCGGCAAAAATTTTATCTAACATAAGCACATGTGAAGTTTGTCTATCTCCATCAACATCGAAGCTGGCTTCGACTTGGCAATTCTTTCCCTGTTGGCCTGCTGAAACTTTTACGTAAGCATCTTGCAACACGGGATCAATTCGCCGTAACTCCTTCACCTCAACAACAAAGAAATCTCGGACTTGAGGAAAATTCGGAGGTATCGTTACTTTTAAACGAGAACTAATTCCACCACGGATCAGCGGATGCACCGGCTTGTATGTTTTTTTATCCATCAACCAATAAAATCCAAATGCCGGTGCGGTAGGATTTTCAGATTCAAGTATAAACCGGCAACGCTCATCCAAGCGGGTGTACACCACTAATGCGTTCTGTGGATTTTCACTTTTCTCAAAACGGAAAATTTCATAATGAGTTCCTATTGGGCCAATATTTACAGGACCACCACCAAATGCGACCTCAGACAATATGAAAGGGACCAAAGCAATACGTTTCATACCACAAAACAGTATGCAAACAGGTGACCGTTTTTAGCGATATCTCTATTATGAACTCGTAGTATGCAAACGGAAAAGTTTCCCCATGACTTGGAAAAAAATCCTCAAATGGAAAAGTCTAACTTACTCGTGATAGGTATGATATTTCCAGATTCGTGTCGTACGATCAAACGAAAGTTCATACAAACAGCAGTTAGGAATTACAATTGCTTGTTCCGGAGCATTATCAGCCGCGTGAACTAAACGAACAACTGATCCGCCATGAGTCGACACTGCGACTCGCTTAAACTGCGGATTCGCTATAAGAGCCGTTTCCATATAATCTTTTAAACGTTTTAAATGTTGAACTTTTGTTTCACCGTTTGGAAAACCCATACTCTGATGTTCGGCTTTAATAGACCGCCATTGAACTAACAAATCCTCGCCGTACTTTTCGATAATTTGAATTTGAGACTGTCCTTCCACATCGCCCAAGTGAGTCTCTCGCAATGCCGGTGAATACAAGTACGGAACAGAGTGTTCCGCTAGCGCAATCTTAGCTGTTTCAATTGCGCGATCTAAATCCGAACAAAGACAAGCGTCTAAAACCATTGAAGATAACTTTTGGCGTAATGCCTGAGCTTGATCACGACCTTTTTGATTTAATGGAATATTTGTGTGACCCTGAAATTTTTTATTTAAATTCCAATCCGTCTCACCATGTCTAAAAACCAAAAGCTGAACAACATCACTCATTTTTTTACTCTTTTCTTAAAAGTACATAGTTAATTTTGATACCTTGATTGATGAAAATCTTCTCGAACCCGGTAACAAAATTATCGGCTGCTTTTTCTGATTGATGCAAATCAAAAGTTAAAAACTCAACTTTGTAGCGGCTTTGTTTGATTTCTTCCAATGCCCATTCGAAATAAACCAAAGAATCTGTTTTAAATTCCAGAAAAGATCCTGGCTTCTGAAGATCAAACAAAATATCTAAATTTCTTTGTTGAACGAAGCGGTTTTTAGGTTTCTTTGGCGATGTCCATGGATCTGGAAAGTGTACAAACACATTGTTGATCTCGCCAGCCTCAAACATCAACGGCAAATCAAAGGCGTGGTAACGACTAATCACTGCATTCGTAGCCCCAGCCACCAAAGTACGGCGAATCGTCTGAATTAATGGTTTATACTTAATTTCAATTCCAACCAAATTACGTTCAGGATGCTTCAGAGCACGGTGCTTGAAAAAATATCCAGCTCCGGTACCCACTTCTAAATCAATTGGTAACGAAGGGTTTGCGAAAACTTGACTCCACTTACCTTTATTCAACGGAGTACGCTCTTCATTAAACGCATGATTTCTAAACTCGCCATCCAGAGCTAGTGTATATTGATTAGGGCGAGGTAGGTTTCTAGTAAGATTAATTCGTCCGTTTTTTTGTGTATCTTGTGTTTGCATAAAGTGGATCTTCTATAGCACCAACGCAGAAAGAAATACATAGATTAAATGCTGAGCATAGTCTCTAATAAGAGTAATTGGCATTTTTACAGGGAGTTATGCATGGAAAGCAGCGTACAGTCTCATAATTTTACACGTCAGAAACGGAATAACATTTGGACGGTCATAAGCGCATCCTCGGCCGGAACTATGATTGAATGGTATGACTTTTACATTTTCGGAAGCTTAGCCACGATCATATCGCATAACTACTTTCCTAAAGGGGATGAAATTGTTTCTTTGCTCTTAACCCTAGCCACTTTTGCGACGGGGTTTGTTGTCAGACCGTTTGGCGCCATATTTTTCGGACGCATTGGCGATTTAGTCGGACGAAAATATACATTTCTAGTCACTTTATTGATCATGGGCGGAGCGACCGCGCTCATTGGTCTTTTACCTACGTATGAATCCATCGGAATTGCCGCCCCTATTATGCTTCTAATTTTACGCCTGCTTCAAGGTTTAGCTTTAGGCGGAGAATATGGAGGCGCGGCTACTTACGTAGCCGAACACTCGCCTGATAAACAACGCGGTTTTTTTACGAGTTTTATTCAAACTACGGCAACACTCGGGCTGTTTGTTTCACTCGGAGTTATCTTGGCTACTCGTTTTTCAGTCGGCGAAGACGCGTTTGCCGAATGGGGCTGGCGTATTCCATTTTTGCTATCAACGTTACTGGTAGTTTTGTCCTACTTTATTCGCTCGAAGCTTCATGAATCACCGGTGTTTCAAGAGCTCAAAGCCAGCGGCAAAGCGTCGACATCACCACTAAAAGATTCGTTTTTGAATCCCGAAAACCGCAAGTTAGTGATTTTATCGCTACTCGGCGCAACG
>DDTZ01000087.1 GCA_002344565.1 Bdellovibrionaceae bacterium UBA2351
TTGAATTTGGAAATCGAAATTCATTTTGTCCATTGGTACGTGTTCAAGCTTTAAAGCAAAGGCATTGAAAGCTGACAGAACCAAGGGCAGTATAACCATTACATACTTCATAACCACCTCGTTGTTTTCTTATATATAGGTAAGAGCAAAGGGTGCGCCTGTATCAACGCGGTAAACTGTCTCAGAATGGTGCATATTTCGTTTTTCTGTGAGACGGTACGTTGCAAAATATGCCCGAAATTGTTGGTCGGTGCGGGTTTGCGGCATTTTCTACTAGGGGCCTAAATAGACTGCGTTTTTATCTTGCTGCGGTTTTGTTTTTATCCTAACGTTCAAGGTTCATGGGGGTTCAATGAAGAATTTAATGTTTTTAGGCCTAATTCTTTGTTTAGGTCTGTCGTCGGTTCATGCCAAACAAATCGATTTCTTTGAGAAGTCTACTTTACATTACTACAATGGTCTTTACGTTTTAGATTTACATGGAACGCGCGAAGAAATGATGTTTGCACACGGTTATTTCGCTGCCAAAAACATTAAAACGCATTCTCCAATTAACTTCTTTGCGGGCGTTATGGATAAAGCCCTGGTCGAAAAATTAAATAAATGGGGCGCCGGAGTGGTGTCGTCGTCACTAGATGTTTTATTAAAAGTAAAAATGAGCAAAGAAGACGACAAAGCCTATCGCGCATTTGCTCGCGGTATGGGAATTACACCTAAGCAGGTGTTTAAAGCTCTTTATTACCCTGATTTCGGTGAAATGTTAGCCTCGGTTCAATATTCGAAGAACGACACATTTATGGAGATTCCTGAATTTGGTTGTTCAACAGTTGTGGCGCCAAAATCAAATATAAACCCAGGGTTACTATTTGGACGTAATCTTGAATTCGGTGGCGTTGGTTATTTTGATCGTTACCCGGCTGTGGTTTATTTAAACTCTACAGATCCTAAAGACCAGCCTTATATTCAAATGACAGCATTAGGTTTGCCAGGAACTCATACGGCTTACAATAAAAGCGGTATCATGATTTCATTGCACCAATTGACTGTAAATCAAATTAAACCAGTTGGTGATTTGATTTTAAATGTAGTGGACGAAGTGGCTCGTCGTGCGCATTCATTGGCAGAAGCTCGTCAGATCATTCAGTCTAAAAACTTTACGACGCCTTGGAAAATGATCGTTGCGTCTGAAAATGAAAATTCAGGTTTCATGGTGGAAGTATCACCTAAAGGTGAATTTTTTCACGAACTTCAAGGTTCAGGTTTAGGTGAAACAAATCACGTAACTTCAAAAGAACTAAAAGCCGATGAGTTTTTTCCTAACTACAATTACGTAAATAGTTCTATCATCAGAAAAGCATCGTTACATAAGGCTTTGAAGGCGGACGCGGTTGTGGATGCAGCGAGCGCGATCGAATTGTTAGGTCAGCGTAGCAATCCATCGACGGGCGAGAATAGCTTTATTTCATTGTCTAAGTTTAGCAATATCATGTCTGTGGTTGTATCAGCTAAAGATCGTAAATTATTTTACGGTTTAGCAACACGTATCAATACAAAACCATCGTCAGGTGTTTACGTTCAGTTGCCTTTAGATTTCGCGACTGACTTTGCGGCCTACCAGCCCGCGATTCATAGACCAAACGTAGCTGTTGATCCTGCCGTTTTAGAAGTGGATCATCACATCCGTGCAGCCATGGCGGAAAATAATAGCGAAAGCGCAGATATGAACATTGTAGCGAATCACCTTAAAAAAGCGGTTCAAATGTATCCAAGCGACGCCGGGTTAAATACTGTGTACGCAGCCACATTGGTTAAGCTATACGCTGTGAATGAAGGTAAATCCGAGCAGTACTTGTCAGAAGCTCAAGCGGTTTTAGAGAATTCAAAATCAGTAATGAAAGGTGATAACGAAAAAGCGATCCATTCGTTGTTGTTAGCTCGTATTGCTGTGCTAAAAAACAATCAGAATGAGGCTGCTGTTCATTATAAAAATGTAATCCCGACAACATCGCAAATGAAAACAGCAGTGGCTGAAGATATGAAAGTGTTGAATTCAAACAACGCTCGTAAAACGATTCTTCAGAAATCGAAAAAAGTAAAAGTAACATTATCAGATCTAGATATCGTTTCGTTCTAAACAGAAACGAGTTAGCAAGTGAAAGATAAAAAAAAGACTAGGTATTTACCTAGTCTTTTTTTTTCCTAATGAGCGATTTTGATTAAACGCGTTCGATGATCACGGCCACCGCTTCGCCGCCACCGATACAAAGAGTCGCTAAACCATAACGTTGGTTATGAGTGTGTAGTCCGTGAACGAGTGTCGTTAAAATACGAGCACCGCTCGCGCCAATGGGATGTCCGATAGATACCGCGCCACCATGAACATTTACGCGATCACGAGGAATTTCAAGTTGTTTCATTGCAGCCAAAGTTACCACGCTGAACGCTTCGTTGATTTCCCATAAATTGATATCAGAGACTTTCAAGTTGGCTTGATTTAAGGCTTTCTTGATGGCGCCTACGGGCGCTGTCGTGAAGTACTTAGGATCTTGCGCGAAAGTCGCCTGAGTCACGATACGAGCGAGTGGCTTGATACCTTTTTGTTTAGCTGTTGATTCTGACATTAGAACGTGGGCCGCTGCGCCGTCGTTGATTTTAGACGCATTAGCCGCCGTAATAGAGCCGTCTTTATTGAACACGGGTTTTAATGTCGGGATTTTTTCAAACTGAGTGTTGAAAGGCTCGTCGTCTTTTTCAACGAGTGTCGTGCCTTTTTTAGTTTCGATAGCTACAGCTACGATTTCATTTTTAAATACGCCTTTTTCAACCGCGGCTTGTGCATTTTTGTAAGACTCAACGGTGAACTGATCTTGCATTTCGCGTGTGAAATGGAATTCTGTTGCGCATAGGTCGCCAAGGTTACCCATGTGAACGTTTCCATAGGGATCCCAAAGACCGTCTTTGATCATTGAATCTGTCATGCTGGCAGGTCCCATACGGAAGCCAGAGCGTGAGTTTTCAAGTAAGTGAGGAGCAAGTGACATGCTTTCTTGTCCACCGGCGATAGCAATTGTCGAGTGACCAAGGCGGATAGAATCCGCAGCCAGCATCACCGCTTTAAGGCCTGAACCGCACACTTTGTTGATTGTCATACAAACTGTAGCCGGAGTTAATCCTGCGTAAATCGCGGCTTGACGAGCGGGTGCTTGTCCAACGCCAGCAGTTAACACTTCACCCATGATAACTTCATCAACGTCTTCTTTTTTGATGTTTGTTGTTTCTAGTAAGTTTTTAATTACCTGTGCGCCTAATTTTGGCGCTGGTACTGAAGATAAGCTGCCTTGAAACGAACCAACTGAGGTTCTTTTCGAATTTACGATTACGATAGGATCCATGATCTCTCCTTTACTATTTGACAAGCACTATGATTAATCTTGAAATAAGAGTCAATGACCATAAAAGCCATATTATTACTACTTATTTGCATTAGAATAAACGCTCAAAATCTAGAGCTGCCAGTGGGTTCCGAATACAACTCAATTCAGCTTCGCATGAATCGTCATGATGTGAAAATTCAGGAATCGGGTACGGCGAAAATATTTTTCGTCGGTTTAAAAGACAAAGGTACCTGGAGCTTCAGGAAGGACAATGGTGTCCTTATTGTTGAAGAAAAAGACTATGATTCTAAATTGTTTTATGTGCCCGCAGAGGGCGCCAAAGATGGCCCTAAAGATAAACTAGTGCTTAAGGTTCCGCCCTTGCCGTTATCGATCAGCGGTAATGATTTGGATGTCAGTTTAGAGAGCATTCGTAACTCGGCCAAAATTATGATTTTCAAAGGCAGTGTGAAGGGTTTTAAAACTCAGGGCGAATTGCGTGTGTTTTTGAATACGGGCGATTTAACGTTAGACACTCATAGTGCGCCGCTGTTTCTGAATGGTTCGCAGGTAAAAGTCTCGGTGAAGAACTCAAATGCTGATATTAAAGTCAGTAACTACGCCGGGCCAATGACTCTAGAGAAAAACACCGGGCATACCTCGATATTTAATTA
>DDTZ01000139.1:0-2951 GCA_002344565.1 Bdellovibrionaceae bacterium UBA2351
CGTTTATAAACTGCGGCTTTCTTTATGATGTGGTTAAACTTTTTAGATCTTCGGAACTTGGCTGAGCATTTAGGGGATCTAATATGAATCAGGCCCTAGATAAAGAACCTTATGCGCCCGAGCCGCGCTCGGCCCTAAATGCACGCTAGGGGGCCAGTTCTAGCGCCTTAAACTATTTGTAGACTATCTTTTCAATTTCGAGAAATTCTTCTTCACCATTTGGTTTTGAAAGACGAACTTCATCGCCTACTTTCTTGCCTAGTAAGGCCGCAGCCAGTGGCGACTTCCAAGATATTTTGTTCCTACTAATATCAAACTCATCTTCGCCCACGATTTGATACGTAAGAGTTTCACCGTCTTCGTTAGTGTAGGTTACCGTCGCACCAAATACGATGCGATCAGATTTGATATCAGCAACTGGTACGACCTCAGCTGCGTCAAGTCTGTCCATCAAGAACTTCAAACGCCGGTCAATTTCACGCAATCGCTTTTTACCGTATTGGTAATCTGCATTTTCCGAACGATCGCCATTACTGGCTGCCCAGGCAACTGTTTCAACTAATTTTGGACGCTCGCCGTGAAACAATTCATTGTATTCGGCTTTCAGTTTTTCCGCGCCTTCCGGTGTAATGTAGTTTTTCTTGGACATGTTTTGCAGACTACCTGCTTAACCTTGGTCTGTAAAACCAAAAAAATGGGTCCAGATTGCTAGACTTATCTCCAGACTCACGGGTCTGGCTCTAAATGTTCCTCCCAATTTCGCCGAGATATTTTTAGGGAAAATTTTAATATTTCAGGAACTTAAATAATGAAGTCTCAGTTACGAAGATTATTTTGGGCGTTTTTTCTATCAGGAAGCTGCTTCCTAGCGACTTTCTTATGGTCACGCTCACTCGTACAAATCAAGACTAACAACGGTTCCGACAAGCTGGCACAAGTTATTGCAACATCCGAAGACTCACGTAAAAAATTTGCGTCAAGTTTGCAATGGTTACCCATTGAAACAGGAGATTGGTTACTGGATGGTGATACTGTGCGTACCTCAGATCGCAGTGAAATTGAAATTCAGTTTACCGACAGCCGCTCGATCAAAGTGGACCCTAATTCAACTTTTGTTATTCAAAAATCAAAGGACGAAATCTCTCTTGATTTAAAAGAAGGTAGTGTTTTCGTAGATGCGAAAGCGACCACTGACGGCACGGCCAAAAACATCGTCTTACTCGCTGACAATAAAAAACTCGATTTGAGTGGTGCGAAAGCCCAAATCTCGAAAGACAAAAATTCTAAGGGCGATCTTAAAGTTAATGTCATCGAGGGTAAATCGCAGATTCGGGACGAAAAAGGTAATATTAAAGATCTTACCTCGGGACAGTCCGCAAGTTTAAGTAAACATGGAACTCAGGTACAAAATCAAATCCGTATTATTTCCCCTAATCTAAAAAAGGGATTAGATAAAACATCATATATCTATTATATCGATCCAGAAACTGATTCGACCGTTTCTTTCCGCTGGCTGGATGCCCCAAAGAAAGACGAAACCGTTCTGATGATTGGTGACAGCAAAGACAGCTTTAAAGAAAAAGAAGTCGTTCCTCCGGGAAAAGAAAATGTAAATACAATTCTACCTCAAGGTAGCTACGTCTGGAAATTAGTTTCCAGAAATCCGGCTACTAAACAGGTTACCTATGAGTCCGCAATTAATAAGCTCAATGTTCAAAGTCGCTTCTCAGTCCTCGTATTAGCTCCGAAAAATGACGAGGTAATGATCTATGATAATGTGCCACTTAATATTCAACTTAAATGGCAAAATCCAGCCGCTTATAAAAGCTTAGTTCTACAAGTATCAAAGTCTCCAACGATGTCAGACAATTTTATCGTAAATAGCCGGAACGTTACCAATGCTCAAGAGTTTCCGCTGACTATTAACGGTGAAGGCGAATATTACTGGCGTGTAGCTACTAAGTATGAAGATATGGAACGTCCAATCTACACTAAAATTCAGAAATTCCGTGTAGTGAAAAAAGAACCGCCTAAACCACCACCATCATTGACGTGGAGTAGTACTCAAGAAAAACAATACTATCTAGAAAAACCAATAATGACTGTCAGTTGGGATGCTCTAACTCGCAAAGAGGACATCGCTAGATGGAAACTAGAAATTTTCAATTCTGAAGCAAAAAACATTCTTTCTCGTGAACAAGTTGAACTCAAATTCGTAAACGATCAAATGCAAGCTGGTCAGTATAAAGTCACCTTAGAACCATTTGATAAAAATGGTGTGAGTATGGGCAAAATAGGTCCCAAGAATATCGAGCTTCTAGAGATGCCATTACCGAAAGCGCCTGTCATTAGCAGTCAAAATATCAAGCGCAACCAGAATACAAACAAGTATTATTTTGAAAATGGCATCGTAAATTTACAATGGGACTTCCAATCTATAGTAAGATCTTACGAAGTTGAAATCTATAGTCCCGTCACAAATAAAGTTGAAAAAGTGATATCTAGACAAAATATTTTCCAATACTCTGGCTCGATGTCTGGATTAAATCCGGGTTCGTATCAAGTTAAGGTTACCCCGATTGATCAACATAATCGTCGTGGCCCATCAAGCGAAGCTTTTGAATTCGAAGTTCCCAACTTTACAACCATGTCTGCTCCAAAACTTAAAAACTTAAACATTAAGCAGAGTGGTCAATGATAAAAAGCCTTTTGGTAGCTTTCTTTTTAATAGGATCGATAGCGATGGCAAAAGAGGCCTACAAAAAGGTTATTTCTTTTGAGTGGGATCCTGTTGCTGGGGCCAAGCGATACCAAGTGCAATTCACGAATCAAAAAAACAACGCCGAAGTTGTCACTGATTTCTTTACGGAAACAAACAGCTACACAGGCCCGATTCCACCCGGAATTTACAAAATGAAATTACGCTCGCTCGATCATAGGAATGTTCCTGG
>DDTZ01000139.1:3312-23999 GCA_002344565.1 Bdellovibrionaceae bacterium UBA2351
TTTGAGTGGAAAGAAGTCCTAGGCGCAGATAAGTATTCATTGAAAATCAAAGATGCGGACTCTAATACCGAAATTTTAGAACAGGTTATTAGCGATTTTAAAGTCGTAGTCACCCTACCCGTTGGAAAAAAATATGTTTGGTCCATGACAGCACTAGATAGCGGTAACTTAAACAGTGAGGCTGAAACCGTTGGCGAAATTACGGTTATTGGAAAAAAGCTCGATAAACCCGTGATTGTGACTCCCGAAAATCAATTTGTTCGAGACGTATCTTGGAATCAAGATCCATTAGCGCAAACCTATGCAGTTGAACTTCAAAAGTACCAGCCTGCCAGCAAGAAATGGCAGAAAGTCGTACAGGACAGCCAATTCGTGGGCAATAAAATTGTGATCGACTCAAAATGGCCTGGTGGCAACTACCGTGTAATTGTACAAAGCACAGGTAAACTGCGACCGGCTTCTGATAAATCGGTTTTGGCATTTAAAGTTAAAAATGGAGATCGCTCGCCCAGCGCCGAATACACATATGTGTTACGTAAATCCATTGATCGCATTAACGGCTGGTACGGAATCGCAAGCTGGTTTGTTTCCATGATTAACTACTCGTCATCCTATAAAGGCCTAAATCCCAAATATAGTATACTTGGCGGAACCGGTCGTATCGGTACTGGCTGGTTTAAAGAAGGCAACCCTTGGGGATTTTCAGGTACTCTGGATATCAGCGGTTTCTTAAAAGGCGACTCGGAAAAAGGTGCGTTTATCTATAACTCACTTTATCTAAACAGCATTTACCGTAAAACAGTTCGTGATACCGACGAGTTCCGAGTCCGTTCAGGAATTTTCTACAAAGAAATTCCGCAAACATTAGCAGATATAAATGAAATCTCGTCTTATTTTAATTCAAACAACCGTTCATTGAACGGCTTCAAAGGCACAAGCAATCAAAACATTTCGATGCTCGGCCCGCATTTCGGCTTAGAATATTGGTTTTCACTAACTCCAAAATTGGGATTACAAGTAAACACGAATTGGTATTACTCTATGTCCGCGGTAAAGCTTCCAAACAACGGGACAGGATTCGTACCGACACTTTCTGATGAATATGGTATATTAGGAAGTTATAAAATCAGTCAAAAATTCACAGGACTATTGGGCCTGACGTATAGAAAAGACCAAGTAAAATACAAGGACGAAAGCACAACAAATTCATTCAATCTGCCTTCGGCCAACGCCGAATACAGTAGTAATGTGAATGTCGACACCAGTGTTAACGGATTCTATTTTAGTTTATTTGCGGAGTATCAATTTTAAAGGATTATTATGAGAATACCCATTTCAATTAAACTTATCGTTATCACAGTAATCCTCCTAATCGGTGTCACGATCCCTGTCAGCATGGAAACGTCAAAACTGACTAGTGGCAAACTAGTTGAGTTCCAACAAGATAACAATTTAGCCTTAGCGATGAGTAAGGCGCGCGAGTTAAATCAGTTATTTAATAATTTAAAAGATAAGGTTTCTCTAAACGGTCGCTTATTGCAAAGCTGGAAAGAAACAAATCCTTCAGATTTGAACTACCAAAAAGAGTTCGAATCGAATTTTAATTTGGATAGCGCTCTAGTTGGCATTGAAGTATTCAAATATGAAAGCTCTGGAGAAATTTCTATCGGCAGCAGCTATAAAAAACCATTCGATACCCGCATCGCTGAATATCGAAAACGTTCTCCATTGGATCGTAGCGAAGTCAAAGAAGGAAATTTTGTCATTTTGAATAGCTCTATAGAACGCTGGGACCCCATTATTACAATTGCGTTACCTTTAATCAAAATTAACAAGACGATTACCCATTACGTTGTAGCCGATATCGATTTATCGTTGATTCAAAAAACGATGTCCGACAACGGTCTGAATTTGTTCTTTATGACGGACAAAGACGGAATCGTAATGGGACATCGAGATGAAACTCTAGCGACCAAAAAACAGAACTTTTCTGGCAATGAAATTGTGAGACTAGCAATCCAAAGCCAAATGGCTTCGGGGATGAAGTACCTTCCAGAAAACGGTAGTCAAAAGGCTATGTATGCCGCCTATGCCAAAACTACATTCGGACCTATTGTTTTTTCTCAAGTGGAAGAAGAACAAATTTTAGTTGTAACCAAAGAGCTTAAAAACAATATTATCCAAATCGTAGGTTACTTTCTATCGGTTGCCCTATTTTTAGTTTTTGTTTTCTCAATGACCCTCACCTCGCCTCTTGAAACTCTTACGGGTTTAATTCACTTAGTTTCTAAAGGTAACTTTGATGTAAATGCCTCTCAACAAGTTAAGTCACTATTTAAAGACGAAGTTAAAGAACTGGCGACAGCATTTGATTCCATGACGGAAGGTCTAAAAGAACGTGATAAGGTAAAAAATCTTTTCAATAAGTTCCACGGATCTAGCGTGACAGAAGACTTGATGAAAAAAGATGTCAGCATCGGTGGTCAAACAAAAGAAGTGATCGTATTCTTCAGTGACATCCGTGGCTTCACCGCGTTCTCAGAAAAACGTAAACCCGAAGAAGTCGTTAGTATGTTGAATGAATACTTTGCTGTAATGGTGAAAATCATCAATGCGAATGGCGGTATCGTTGATAAGTTTATTGGTGATGCCATCATGGCGGTTTGGGGTGTTCCTAAATCTACAAAGAAAGATGCCAACAACGCCGTCAAAGCGTGCCTTGAAATGCGCCGTGCCCTGGCCGACCTAAATGAAAAACGTATGAGTCGCAAAGAGCCTCCTATCCAAATCGGTATGGGGCTTCACGCCGGAACTGCAATTTCGGGAACGATCGGGTCGGATGAACGTATGGAGTATACAATTATCGGTAACACGGTCAACACAGGATCACGTATTGAATCCTCCACAAAGGCATTTGGATCAGACCTTCTTGTCAGTGACACTGTCCTTGAAAAAGTGGGCGATTCATTCCTGACTGAGTATGCCGGATCTGCAGAAGTCAAAGGCCGTTCAGAACCACTCAAACTACATAAAGTGCGTGGGTTCAAGAAAGCGGATGGCGAATATGAAATCGTTGTTACGCCTTATTCTGACTACGAAGCCGAAGCAGCAGATAAAGTCAAAATCGCATCTTAGATCTATTTATAATTTTCGACTAGCTCACCAATCAGCTCAAAGCTGGCATCGCCATACATTGATTTTTTAGTAACCATATTTAATTGGCCATGTACCCAAATTGGACCATAAGGAACCTCGGCCTTTTTACCCGACTTCATTTTAACATAAACCATTTGATTTGGCGGAGGTGCGGGTACGTGGATGCAAGCCTGTGGCGTCGGAACCAGCAAAAACTCGGTCACCTCTTTTTGAGAGTCCTCCAACGGAACCATAAATCCAGGGATTTTAACTTGAGCGCCATTGAATTTACTAAGCGTATCGGGCGCCTTACCCGTGATATAATCCATCTCCCCTAGCACACGCCAGTCGACTTCGGCCCCATTAGCAGAGAATTGGTTCTTTTTAATAAAGAACACCAGCAAACTTCCTAAAACGAAGGCAAATACACAACCGCTGATGATATACCAAATGTTCGATTTATTAATCATATCCAACGGTGATACCCCATTATTTCGTCCGCGTCGAACAAAAATCATTTTGATAAGTTGAGTAAATCTAATAAACTCGGGCTTATGCAAAGAGTACGCGGAACCCAAGATTGGTTAGAGCAAGAAAGCAGTTATTTTAGAAACATGGAACGTGCGTTTTATGATAAAGCACAGAGATTTGGCTTTGGCGAAATCAGAACTCCTATTTTTGAACATTCCGAGGTTTTTCATCGCACCTTAGGTGAAACATCAGACGTCGTAAGCAAAGAAACGTATACATTTAAAGATCGATCGGACGAATCACTGACTCTGCGCCCAGAAGGAACAGCAGGGATTGCCCGCGCATTTATTTCAGAAGGTTTAGCTCAAAAAATACCTTTGAAGCTCTATTACTGTGGCCCTATGTTCCGCTACGAACGCCCGCAAAAAGGTCGCCTGCGCCAATTTCACCAAATCGGCGTCGAAGTTTTAGGTATTGAATCATATCTAATGGACATCGAATGTCTGCAATTGGGTTTCGAGTTATTAAAATCTATTGGCATCGAAAAAAAGTGTAACCTATTGCTAAACACATTGGGGGACGTGGATTCCCGCGCGCAATATCGTACTACATTAGTGGCCTACTATGAAAAATATAAAAATGATCTGTCAGCGGATTCAAAAGTTCGCCTTGAACGCAATCCACTACGAATTTTAGACTCCAAAGACGAAGGTGATAAAAAAATCAACTCCACTGCACCAAAATTAGAAGGCTCGCTGAACGATGCATCTAAAGCCTACTTTGATTCTTTAATCAATGGATTGACGGCTCTGGGTATTCAATTTGAAAAATCGTCGCAGCTCGTTCGCGGTCTTGACTATTATACGCATACAGTTTTTGAGTTTGTTACTACAGAGCTGGGAGCACAAGGCACAGTACTTGCCGGAGGACGCTACGACGGCTTAATCGAAACTATGGGTGGACCTAGAACTCCTGGCGTGGGATGGGCCGCTGGTGTTGAACGATTGGTCGAGCTTGCTGATAAATCATTTTTAACCGACGATTTAAAACTGATAGCTTTAGTTCCCGCAGACGAGGTCGGTGAAATCGAGTCACTTAGATTGGCTAGCCAACTAAGATCAGAAACAAGATATAAAGTCGAAGTTATTTATGGCGGCAACGTTGGCAAGAAAATGAAAAAGGCCTCAAACAAAAATGCGGCTTACTCGATCATTGTAGGTTCACAAGAAGCTGAAAAGAAAGAATTTGGCTTAAAAAATATGGCAACAGGTGAACAGGTAATGCTGCCAATAGCGGATCTACTCACAAAGCTAAGATAAAAAAATTAAAAACGGCACGAAAACGTCCCGTAACAAAAACCAAACTGCCGTCAACTGTTCCCGCCTATCGATAGACAGATAGGCACTGCAATTGACGACCAAAGCGATTATAGTTTTGGTTTTTGTAAATCGGTTGATCTGAATACTGTTTTAAATAGTGAGTGGCTTTCTCAGACAAACCACCTATCTGCAATCGAACCATAGCGGAATCAAAGTAAGCAACTTTACCAAAGATACCTAAACCGTCAGTTCCTAAGCGGACTTTGAATCCCGCGTCAATCAGGCTATTAATGATACCGGCGATTTTTTCGGGAGAGGCTTTTTTCAAATTAATATTGGAATCTAAATTAGCTTCAAACACGAAACGATCTTTGATTTCTGATAGCTCTTCAAAACGCTTAATATCTTGCGGACGTATAGCGTTTACATGACCCACTCGAATAAGTGGAGGAACAGCAGCGATACCTTTTTTAGCAATTTGATCTTTAAGAGCATTAAAAAATATATCGTAAAACTCGCCGTCACCAGTGCTTTCATACATGTGAATCTTTAATTGACCAGGGGCAATCGGGTTAGCTAAGGTATCCATGATAATTTTAAAGCGATCAAACAAGTTGGCTTCGATAGGGTCTTCCAAATCCATATATTTTTTAGATCCCTCAACTATGCTGCCCGTAATATCCATTCCTGAAATCTGTCCTTGCCTCAGTAACTCACTAAACTTAGTCATACTATCATTAAACATAGAGTGGGCGTCTTCTAGTTTAGGATCAAACTTTTGAACTTGTGCGCGTGTAACGCCGCCAATCCATTCCAACTGAGATCCCGCTCTGTCAAATTCGTTGCGAATTTCTGCCATTACTTTGGCATTCTCTGGCTTAAAAAATTCATGAAAAGCATTGGCCGTAATGCTAACAACTGTGCGGTGCTCAACGAGAGTGCGCTGTAAAAAGTGCCTAAATAGATGGACGGCTCCATCTTTGGTTTCCATTAACATATCTTGAGCATATAAGCGAAAATCCCAGCCCATTGACATATAGGACCAATCGCCACGATTAGCCTCGTTCAAACGTGTGTACTCAAAACAAGATTTCATCACTTCGTTATTAGATACGCCAGTGAAACCTTTTGATTTTAAAGACACGCGCACTAACCCGGCCATTTCACGAAAAGTCATCGGTTTTATTTTTTCAGCTAATAACGGATCCGTAACCAGCGTATCTGCACCAACAATACCTATGCGGTCTTTCATATCCGCCACTACATCTTGACCAAAAATTTCGCCAATAGATTTTACGGGATCTTCACTGAGCTTTTCTAATTTGATTCGACCGATATCATTGCCAAGCTGTTTGAAGGCATAAACATAGTCCTCATAACCTGGGACAGTTGATATATGTTCGTGGTGAATTTTAGCAAAACCTACCGATGCCAATACGGTGACTAGGACAATCCATTTCAAATTTACTAAATTAAATTTTTTCACAGGATTGTCCTTTTAAGGAAAACTATTTAGCTTTGCTAGAGTAGAACTGTATGCACATAAACTTCGAATGTTGTGCCGACGACACAGACACCATAGATTCACGTGTAGGCTTGTTTTTAACTTTCGCAATTAAATCACCCACTTTTTCTTCAACTGCACGTTTCATACGGGCTACGCGTTCAAAGAAGTTAGAGAATGATTCACTACCGATTTTTAGACCGGCTTCTTCCATGTCTTTACGCAATTTATCGATAGATGCTTGCTCACGAGCTGTGATATGAACTTTTTGTTCCACAACCCAGTCTGGTGTTACGATCGCTTTTACCTTACCTGACGCTTTACCTGAAGCATCGATAACTAAATCACCGCTCGTACCTTCCCAACTACGCGACCACCAAGTTAAGTGACCACGAGGAATGTCTTTCATTTTCGCAGAAATGCGAGATTTGCTAAATGACTTATCCAATGCTTTCACTGCTGCACCCGCTTCAACTATACCAGAATCCGCGAGCATGCCATCACGGTTAATGTCGATAACCGTCAAATCAGTGCGTTTAAGTTTTTTCAAAATACGCTGCATTTCTTTCTGAGCAATTGGACCATCCGCCATAACGAATTCAAGATTTTTGTTTTTCAAAGCCTCTTTTATCGCCGCTTCACGATAACCCTCTGTATGTTTACGGATATGTTCCCACTCTTCCGCTGTCGCGTTATCCATACCTACTGGAGCCGTTTTAATAACTAGGTAGTCTTTACCGATGCCAAGGTCGCTCATTAATCCATTCAAATACTGACCACGAGCACCTGTTAATGCGCGTGCTGTGTTCCAGTCGTCGATACCATGAGGATCGGCCATGATTAACACACGTGAATCAGAGAAACTTCCACGGTGCATACCAAAGAAACCAGTATCAGGTACTGTTTTTGAGTAGTATGCATTGATTCCATAGAAATCGAACGTAACATCGTTACCACGATTATCTGTTTTTCTTTCGATACCGGGTTTCAAAGCAAAAATTTGTTCTCGAGACGCTTCAAGCGCTGTCATAATAGCCTTAGCGACCTCTTCACCCGGACCACGATCGAAATCATAACGTTGAGCTTCGTTACGTGGGCGCACACTCCACAAGTCATCAGCATTTGGGAATTCAGATGGACGCGAACGCTCCATGTTTGCCAAGGCTTGACGGTTGAAATCAACTTTTTGACGTGAACCGATGATGATCGCTTGTGGATTTAGACGAATCGCATCTGCAGAGGAAGCACGACGATCTGTTGGCGCACCAAACTCAAAGAATCCAGCACGGATATCCGCACGACCATATTTATAAGTGTCACCTTCATGCCATTGATTGCGACGTAACTTACCTTCGTTATCCACATCTGGCTGAATCTTCCAACCTGACGATTTAAGTGGTTCCAACACTGAAAATGCTTTTTTCAAAGTCAAAGCAGCTTGGTCTGGTTTCATTTGGCTTAATGCTGTTGGATGTGGTGACTCTACGAATGCGATATCGCGATCGATAACTTGATCTTTAAAATATAGTAGTTTCAACCCCTTTAACGAGTTTGTTTGTTTCCCATTGATTTTTACTTTAGTTAAATCGTAACCGCCCGCTTGGGCTGCGTTCATCATACCTGAACCGTTAACGCCACCTTTTGTGAATACCATTTTATCGATAGCGTGTTGACCCGCTTCTTTTGCCAATTGAAGAGCGTAAATCTGATCAACCATTTTCTTTTTATCTTTAATATCTGTTTTACTGTAATCTAAACGGCGAGGTTTACGACCCTCTTTTTCCGCTTTTTCATTTTCTAAAATTTGATAAATATCTTTTCCGTCTTTATCTACTGGAACCGCGAATTCGGCGTTACCGCCCGCATTAACAAGACGAGTTTCTGGAACTTCCAAGCGTTTTAAATCTTCCTCAGATGTCTTAGTTGGAACTTCAGCCCCACGAGCAATTAGGAATTGTGCGAAGGCATGTTTAGCGGCATCCCCAAACATTGCGATCATACCAAGGCTTTCTGGGTTGTTCATGATAACCCACTCAAAGTACCTTTCACGCTGGATTCTGATTTCAGAATCATTATCGTTAGCTAGCATCCAAAGTTCATTATCGATGTACTTATTAGATGTGATTGATTTTGAACCATCTTCGTTTGTTTTAACAAATATATGATCGAATGCACCGAACTGTCCCTTGATAGTAGATAAGAACGCATTCGACGTTGCCACGCCTTGATCAACACCAAAGAAGTTAGCGATATCTTGAACACGACCACCAAATCCAGACGTTCCCGGCTGTTTAGAGGCTTCCGCGATATGAGTCGCATCCTGTCCCCAGAAAAAAATCTTAACTGAGTTAGGTTCAAAATAAGAACGCGTCATCATTAGACCGAAAATGTATCTAAACTTTTGATCTTCCATCAATTCTTCAGAAAAGGCGCGATAATAGGGCTGTTCAGCAAAAATATCGGCTAACATTCTACCCATCGGCGTACTTACGTCAGGACCTGCATTATATTCATATATATGGGCTCCTTTAACGAAGGTTTTAGCTTGAACAAACGACGGGGCTAGGGCATTCGAAATCAAGGCCAGCGAAAGCGCTAATCTAATGTACATTTTCATAGAGGACTCCATTTTTTTATAATCGAGGTTAGGTCCATGGAAGAATCGTTCCAGCTCGAATTGAATTAGGGCCGTCCACCACCCTTGGAACTGTTGGGATTTTATACGAAGTAACTAAATAGGGATGGCCTTAGATGGCCCTAACAAAAAAGGAAGGAATTCCTGACAAGATGATCCGTTTAACTTTTAGACACTTAAATTAGACCCATTAGTGAGATCTAAAAAAACACAGATTTCCATTATCAAGCTCTTGCGGAGACGACCATTTGGTCCTTTGCTCTGGAGTTTCAAATCTAAATCGAGCATTGCCTTTAGTGACTATCGTAATCTTTCTCTGCGCGGCTATTTCGAGCAATTGAGAAATTACGTGATTGTACGTATTGTCACTAAACGAGTCGTAAATATAATAGGTATCGGCCAAAGGAATTTTGAAATCAGGAGCCGATAAGTCTTGAACTAAAAAAGTCACGTGCTTATCAATATCTAAATTTTGCGCTGCCTTTGTTGCAATCTGAACTCGGTGCGGAACGTACTCGTACCCGATTACTTCAACATCTGGGCGCATCAGTCCTACAACTATGCCCACACGTCCGTATCCAGAGCCCAAATCTATAAATCGAGAGCCTTTTTTTAAATTCAAATATCTAAGTGCAGTAACTGCAGTGGAATATCCAGATTGTACTCCGACGCCGGCTCCTTCATACAGACGTTCGGTGTTTTCAACCGGACTTACCATACCCTTGTCAGCTAGGTAGTCCAAATTAAAAACGACATCTAACTTATCGAACGTTCGGTACAAAGACAGCCCAAGATGAAGCCCTAGTTCCTGCTTAGCCATAGTTAGCTGATGTTCGAGCTCAAATAACTCGGATATTAACTTCAGTGCCGTAGCCGAAAACACGCGAAGGTCTTCTTTTGTTTTTCTTCTAGCAAGCTTTATAACTGCATCTTCGATCAGCACTGCATTCCGACTGGCTTGGGCAATACCTTCAAGGGACGACTCTTCAAAGAATTCATGTAGGAACCTTACAGGCGATAATTCTTCTTTAAAGAGTTTTTTTATAAATTTGGCAAATACGATTTCTTTAGTTGAGTTTTGACCTTGGATCCAGCGTTCTTCACCGACGAATGTAATCGCACTGACTAGAAACGCGGTGTCCACAAATGTATGCGCCAGATCTGAAATATCAAACGTCGCTAATGTTTTCTCGATATCGCCAGGAAAGTCGACAAACTTAGTTTCCGTAAGTAGTTTTTGAAGGGCAGGTTTGTAGGAATTATTGGCCATTAGAACTCATTAGTTTATTAGACCACTTCAGTGCAGACAGAACAACAAACGAATCCGAAAGCTTAAAATGACTCAAATGCACAGTCGCAGGTCTTTCCTAACTTTGGACCGCTAAAAACTAATAAAAATTAGGAAAATTGGTGACTTGAGGACATTTTGCATAGTAATCGAATTAATCGATACATTAATTTTTGAGGAGTTCGCAGTGCTTTCAGAACAAGAGATAGTTCGACGTGAGAAATTAGAAAAAATTACCGCTTTGGGCATCAACGCTTATCCCGAGAGATTTGAGACGTCTCATACCCTTGAAGCTGCCGGTAAATTGGAAGATGGCGTGGATCCGGTTTCAGTTGCTGGTCGTATCACTGCGATTCGCCAAATCGGGCGTCTGACGTTTGCAACCATTCAAGATATTTTCGCTAAATATCAGCTGTGCTTAAAGGCCGATAACCTTGAAAAATACGATGAAATTTTATCTTACTTAGACGTGGGTGATTTCGTAGGCGTAAAAGGCTTTACATTCACAACTAAAAAAAATGAAAAGACTCTTCAAGTTAAACATTTCACTTTCCTTGGTAAATGCCTTCGTCCACTGCCAGAAAAATGGCACGGTTTAACGGATGTCGAGTCTCGTTATCGTCAACGCTACTTAGATTTAATCGTAAATCCAGAGACGCAGCAACGTATGTTAATGCGTACGACGTTAGTCCGCGAAGTACGTCGCTTCCTTGAGGACCGCACATTTATCGAAGTGGAAACTCCGGTTCTTCAAGCCAAAGCCTCGGGCGCCTTGGCCCGTCCATTTAAAACTCACCATAATGCTCTAGATGCTGATTTCTTCTTGCGTATTGCCCCTGAGACCTACTTAAAACGTTTGATCGTTGGTGGCTTTAATAACGTATTTGAAATCGCTCGCTGCTTCAGAAATGAAGGCATTGGTCCCAATCACTTGCAAGAATTCACAATGGTTGAGGGCTACTCGGCGTATTGGAATTTCGAAGACAACATGAAATTAATCAAAGAGCTTTTCATTCACGTGGTTCAAAAAGTCAGCGGCAGTACAACATTTACTTTAGGTAACCACACAATCGACCTTAAAGAAGAATGGCCAACCGTTACATTCCGTGAATTGATCAAGGGTGATATTAATCTAGATATCGATCAATTCCCTACGGCGGAAACGCTATTAGCGGAAATCAAACGTTTAGGTATAAAATTAGATGAAGACAACTTAAGCGTTCTTGGTCGCGGTAACTTGATCGATCTATTGTATAAACGTGTGAGTCGCCCTAAATTAATCAAGCCGACGTTTCTAGTGTCTCATCCGATTGACTTGTCTCCACTCGCTCGCGCCAATGATAAAAACCCACAGCTTACAGATCGCTTCCAATTAGTGATCAACGGTGTGGAAATCGTAAATGCCTACTCTGAACTTGTAGATCCTATCGAGCAAAACAAACGTTTAGAGGCGCAAGCGGCAAGTAAAGCCAAAGGCGATCAAGACGCGATGGTAAAAGAAGACGACTACGTCATGGCTATGGAATACGGAATGCCGCCAATTTCAGGTTGGGGTTTCGGCATCGAACGCTTGATCCAGTTCCTTTCCGTTTGCGACAATATTAAAGACTGTGTTTTATTCCCATTATCTAAGCCAAAGGCTGATTAAAAAGATCAGACTAGCATAATTACTCTGGGACTAGGAACCAATCCTAGTCCTGTTTTCAACGATGAATTAGAGCAAAAATCCCAGTGACTATTGCCGCTCTTTTCATTTTTTTTCGACAGGGTTTTCTCGCAGAGTTTCATTTTTTTAGATTTAATTTTGGAATCAAAGTTGAACCCTAACAGCGCATGAAAAACTTGAATCTACTTAAAGTACTTACTCTAGCTGTTTTACTCTTCTCTTCAATCTCTTTCGCACATTCGTCCACTGAATCTGTGAGTGAACTTTCACTTCGTTATCGAATGATGTCGAACGACTACCAAACATCGAGCGAGCTAGTAGAGGCTGTGTTCTCTAACTTTCAGCAAACTCAAAGTTTTTGGTCGCAATCACTCGAACAGTTAGCTCACAATAAAGAGTTTCTCGTCCAACTTCAAAAATTCTCCGTCTCGATGAATCAGTTAGTGAGCGAACAACCTGATGATGATCAAAAGAAAAATTCTCTAGAAACGCTGATCACAATTCTTTCGGAATCTGCCGGTGCGAATGAGAAAACCACAGGGCAATCACTGCCGAAAGTTTATCACGACTATCTGAGATCTATGATGAAGTCAGGCTCATCTGCGTCGGCAGAAACTACGGCCCAAGGAATTAAAGTCAAAGGGAATGAAGTCCTAAGAACAGTTGGCACGTATGGAATTTGGGGTTTCTGGTTCGTGACATCTACTTGGGGACTTGTGACCATGTCACCTAATATGGAAAATTTCTTGTATTATCCGGCATTCGCAATGTTTATTGCGTCAGGTCCCTTTAGCATTTCAAATCAAATTTGGGCCCAAGTTTTTGATCGCTTAGAGAAAAAGGCCACACTTCAGCACAAGTCAGCCTTGCAATATATGAAAGACAAAGTTCGTTCGCTCAAAAATTTTAGACGAGCGCATACGAACCAATGTTTAGGATTCTATCGATAACTACTTTCTTGAAAGTTTGATCGAAGCTACGCGACCCCACCCGGGACAAATTATAGTCACAGTGCGGGTCCATAGAATCCCAAGAATTAAAGAAATCACAGCGAGAGCGATACTTAACCACTGACCTCGCGACAAATCGAAAAGCTGCAAACCGATATGAGCATCTGGCATACGGTAAAACTCATCCGCAACGCGTGAGATTGAATAAAGCACGCCAAAGCTGGCGGCAATCACGCCTAGCTTTTTTGGCGTACGCCACATCAAAAATAAAATAACAAAAACGGCAAATCCTTCCAGTAAAGCGCCGTACAGTTGCGAGGGGTGACGAGGTGTTAACAACGGTTCAAGCGCACTCAGCACCATTCCGTTATGTTTGTGCGTCTCTTCAATGATTCGATTCATAAACGAATACACTGCGTTTTTCGCCTCGTGATTAAACGCCATTGACTCAACCCAAGTTTTCCACTGATCCGGACTGCCGCCTAATTGCTGATACACATTTGTTAACGATAAAAATTTATCTTTGTCAGCCACAGTCCATGACAAGATGTCTGTTGGAAATTTAACCGCCCAAGAAACAAAACTTTGAATTGGACGCCCTACAAGCTCACCATTTATAAAGTTAGCGATACGACCAAAGAAAATACCGATCGGTCCGCAGATGCAAACTAGATCTAAAAGATACAATGTTGGAATTCCGTACTTTCTAGCAAACAACCAAGCCGCGATCACAATACCAATCATACCACCATGACTAGCCATACCGCCTTCATTCACAGCTAGCACGCCCCAAAAAGGAAAATCAGATTTAAATTTGATGAACAAATCTGGCGAGTAAAACAAACAGTATCCTAAACGACCACCGGCCATTGTACCAATCGCACAGTAGGTAACAAAATCGCTGACCATTTCTTTTGTTAGACCCATTTTCTGTTTTTCACATAACCACTTGATAAGAAAGTACGACAGGATGAAACCGACCATGTACGATAGGCCGTACCAACGAACACCCACATTGCCATAAATTGGAAGCAGAACAGGATCTAAATTATGAACGTAGTATTTGTAGTTTAAGAAGTCCTGTGGTGCTGACATGGTTTTAACTCCGTTTTATCAAAATGATTCAGTTTTCTGGGGGCACCTTCGTGTACCCGCTCCTATTGTTTTACAACTGGTGTTATTTTGCAACATCTTCTTAAATGCTAACTACGGGAATATAATGAATAAAGATGAAAAAAACTGTCATTTTTTTTACGTTGATATTGGTGGCTTTCACATCATCAGTCGGCCTTGCCCAGAGTAAGTTCAATATTTCAGAGCGAGCCAAAAAACGAGAAGGCTCACGTTGGACGCTGGGCGAGTGGTTAGCTCAAAAAGACCGCAACAAACTGATGGATCAGTGGTTATGGTTAAACTCACCAGATCCCTATGAATTCAGTTTGCTTGGCGCCAACACCAACTACAAAAAGAAACTCTCAACAAGCGAAAATGAATACACGATCACGAGCCTTGAGGCGTCAGCGTATGCACATATTTTTGGACTATCTGTCGAATATGATAAACGTGGTGATGAAAACGAAAATGATTTAACAGGGCTATTTAATTTGCGTTTACTTGGCTCATCTATCCAAAGCAGTGCTTTAACGATTCACTACGGCCAACGCACTCGAACTTTTTCGGGATTAGATCCTATGTCAGTAACTCGAAATCAATTCTATCAAATCTCACTACAAATTTATTTAGGCCGCTATTTCGGATTCAACGGTCACCACAGAACCTATCTGCCATTTACAGATAGCTACTTCGGCGAAATCACCGGCACTCAAGTGCAAGCCGGCGTCTTCCTAGAATTCGAATTCCTAAGAATCTTCGGAACCTACTTCAAAGACACACAAAAAAACTCAAACCCCACAACCCCACCCCCCGAAATCCCAAGAGAAGGCCTAAAAACCGGCCTCCAATTCTTCTTCTAGAGTCAGCTGCTAGGTTTTTGCAATGCTATGCATTCCTAAATGTCAGCAGCTGCCTATTGGGTTTTTATCTGGCACCGAAATTTGCAGATTCAAATTCCCATGAGCTATTTTGTAAGAGAACTGAACGAAGAGTTTCCTTTTCATATTTCTGGTCGATGCAATAACAAAGAGAATTTCCCAGTTCCACTTTCGGAAGCATGGGAAATATTTAGCGACTATTTATTCATGCTTCATCACAACTACGACATGAAAATTCACTCTTTTGTTTTAATGTCGAATCACTATCATCTATTGGCGTCGGATCCAAAATTAAATATGTCAAAGGCCATGGCTGAATTCATGCGTAGTACTAGTAAAGAAATGGGGCGAATCAGCTTTCGGATAAACAAGATTTGGGGTTCTCGTTTTCATTCATGTCTCATCGATGATACTAGCTATTTCTTAAATACATATAAGTACAACTACCGAAACCCCGTCGCCGCCGGACTCTGTTCGCGAGTCGAAGACTATCCGTGGAGCACTTTACAATTACTCTTAGGAAAAAAAGCCGGAGCTATCCCACTTGTTGAAGATGACACTCTAATGAACGATGTTGAGGGAACATTAAGATGGCTAAATGAAGCTTATCGACCAGATGAAGCAGAGGTCATAAAATTAGCCTCTCAAAAAAAGATTTTTAAATTAAGTCGAGATCCAAACACCGGAAGAAAGCGTTCGCTAACCTCCGGTGATCCCTAGCGTTGCAAAAACCTAGCAGCTGACTTTAGAGCCAGAGGCTTTTTATGCCGCGCTCTTTTCCTACTTGTTTGGCGTCTTCGTAGCCGGCATCGATGTGGCGGAAGAGGCCCATTGCGGGATCGAAAGTGAGTACGCGTTCTAGGCGTGCGGCAGCTTCGTCGGTGCCGTCAGCTACGATCACTTGGCCGGAATGTTGGCTGTAGCCCATTCCGACGCCGCCACCGTGATGGAGGCTAACCCAAGTGCTACCGCAAGCTACATTGCCCATCGCATTTAGTAATGGCCAGTCGGAAACAGCATCACTGCCGTCCTTCATGGCTTCGGTTTCACGATTGGGTGAAGCGACGCTGCCGCAGTCTAAGTGATCACGGCCGATTACGATTGGGGCTTTTACTTTTCCTTCTTTCACGAGTTGATTCAACATTAAGCCCGCTTTAGCGCGCTCGCCGTATTCCAGCCAGCAAATACGTGCCGGCAAACCTTGAAAGGCGATACGTTCTGAGGCCATTTCCAACCAACGTAGCAAATGGGTCTTATGCGGAAATAATTTTTTCATGGCTTCGTCGGTTACGTGGATATCATTTGGATCGCCCGATAGAGCTACCCATCGGAACGGACCGCTACCACGACAGAACAAGGGACGAATAAACGCGGGCACAAAACCAGGGAAATCGAATGCATTTTCTACACCGGCATCTTTTGCACGCGCACGAATGTTATTTCCGTAGTCGAATGTTACGACTCCACGTTTTTGATATTCAAGCATACCGCGCACGTGTTTTGCCATCGACTGGTAGGCACGTTCCAAATAGCTTTTCTGATCCTTTGTTCTTAACTCGTCGGCCTGTTGCAAAGTTAGGCCTTCTGGAATGTAACCCACTAATGGATCATGCGCCGAAGTTTGGTCAGTTAATAAATCGGGTTTAAAACCGCGATCAAGTAATTGGTAAATCACCGTCGCCATGTTTCCACACAACGCGATTGATTTAGCTTGTTTTGATTTTTTATATTTTTCAACGCGCGCTAAAGCATCGTCTAAGTCAGTCGCCAATTCATCAACGTACTTAGTATCAATACGTTTTTGAATGCGCGTCGGATCCACGTCTACAGCCAACACTACCGCACCGGCGAAAACACCGGCTAGTGGCTGCGCTCCGCCCATACCACCAAGGCCCGCAGTTAGAATCACTCTACCCGCCAGATCACCACCGAAGTGCTGACGACCAGCTTCAACAAATGTTTCATATGTCCCTTGAATGATACCTTGAGTACCAATGTAGATCCAGCTTCCCGCGGTCATCTGACCATACATCATCAAACCTTTTTTATCTAATTCATGAAAATGTTCCCACGTCGACCACTTAGGAACCAAGTTCGAGTTAGCAATTAAAACGCGAGGAGCATCTTTGTGAGTACGTACGATCCCGATTGGTTTTCCAGACTGAACAAGTAAAGTTTCATAATCTTCCAAGGTCGTCAGAGCTTGAAGAATTTTATCATAGCTTTCCCAATTACGAGCGGCTTTGCCGATACCACCATAAACAATTAGGTCTTCTGGTTTCTCAGCCACGCTAGGATCAAGATTATTTTGAATCATGCGGTAAGCCGCTTCTTGAAGCCAGCCCTTACAATGCATTTTGGTTCCAGTTGGTGCTGTTACTACTCTTTTACCTGTCGCCATCTTACTCCCCTATTTAACTTAAAATTTTTAATACGTAAGTTTTGGCCAGCTGCGTTTCAAAAACCTAGCAGCTGACTTTTGCTTATACTTCGAGTTCGCCGACTTGGTCTTCGATGAAGGTTATTAGTCGGCGGGATTGGATCATTTCGAAGATGCGGTTAATGTCGTATGAGAATACGCGGTCTTTTTCTGCGTATGGGACTTCTGAACGGATGAAACCCTTGATGGCTTCCAGTGGTTCTGAAGTTTTTAGTGGCGCTAATAAATCTAAACCTTGTGTCGCTGACAATAGTTCCATCGCAAATACGTTTTGAGCGTTGCGCAGAATTTGTGTGCCTTTACGAGCTGCAATCGTGCCCATTGAAACGTGGTCTTCCTTATCTGCTGACGTTGGAATTGTATCGACGCTGGCTGGATGAGCAAGCACTTTGTTTTCACTGACTAACGAAGCCGCTGCCACTTGTACAATCATGTGACCAGATTGCAAACCACCATCTTTGATCAAAAACGCTGGCAGATCCGACATCGCGGGATTGATTAATTTAGCAATACGACATTCACTGATCGATGCTAAGCTCGAAAGCGCGATACCGACATAATCTTGGCTGAAGGCTACAGGCATACCGTGGAAGTTACCACAGGAAAGAATTTTGCCTTCCTCCGGGAACACAAGCGGATTGTCCGTTGACGAGTTGGCTTCTGTTTCTAAAACTTTTTTTACAAAATGATACGTGTCTTTCACTGCACCATGAACGGCTGGCATACAACGTAATGAGTACGCATCTTGTACACGACCGCACCCGAGGTGGCTCTCGCCAATTGGACTGGTTTCTAATAATAGCCTATTTAAATTTCTTGCTGTTTTAGCTTCACCGGCATGGGGACGAGTGGCCGAGATTAATGGATCAAATGCTTTACGTGATCCTTTAAGGGCTTCTAATGTTAAAGCGCCAGATACGTCTGCAATTTTTAACAAATCGCTGACTTGATGTAACGTTAACATCCCGATTGCCGTCATGACTTGACAGCCATTGATCAAAGACAAACCTTCTTTCGCTTTTAACTCCAGAGGCTTAATTTTTTTCTTTGCTAACAAGTCCGTAACGGGAACGACTTGATCGTTGCTCCAAGCTAAGCCTTCACCGATAAGTGACAAAGCTAAATGTGAAAGCGGAGCTAAGTCACCACTGGCTCCAACAGAACCTTGCGAAGGAATGCATGGAATAATATCAGCATTTAAAAACTCAATGATCTTATCCACGAGAACGCTACGAATACCACTGTGCCCAGTTGCGAGCGCGTTCGCACGCAGAATCATCATGGCACGAGAATGCCATTTCGAGAAAAAATCACCAACGCCGGCCGAATGCGAACGGATCAAGTTTTTTTGTAGAGTTTCAATTTCAGCATCAGAAATGCGAACACTAGAAAATGCGCCAAAGCCAGTATTCACACCATACATCACTTCGCCCTTAGCCAATTTACCCTCGATGTATTCACGAGAGGCATCCATTTTTTTGCGCGCTCTTGGATCAAGTTCAAATTTGGTCTTATAATCGGTTGCTGCTTTGAATAGGTTTTCAACTGTAATTGATTGGCCGTCGATGATCATTTTTACCCCACTTATGTCGAGCCACTAAAGTGTCTAAATACCAGAGTAACAGCTCGATTTTGATCTAGTTTTGATAGTTCAAAACCCCCTCAAATTCAATCTATTTTCCGACAGAAAAACTAGTCAGCTGGTCGGTACTGGGCAACCTGCTTTTCTTTTAGGATTAAAGAACTAATGTCTCCACTATCAACGTTCCTAATTAGTCTTTTAATGGCTTATAGCGCCTTAGCCGTTCATCCGGCAACGCTAGCGTCGTCAGTGCGTTCGGGCATCCCATGGTACCAGGTGCCTGATTTAAGTCATTTTGAGTCTTTGGACACAAAAAATAGAATTCCTGAACAAGCCATGCAAAAGGCTCTGGCCTACTACGAACTGTATAAAGATAAAATTCCGAACAAAGACTACATTACCATATTTGATGCCTCCGCAGTTTCAGGAAAACCGCGCCTGCACCTGATTCATCTTCCAACAGGACAAATCGAAAGCTATTTAGTGGCACATGGCAAAGGTTCAGATTCAAACCACGATGGCTATGCCGAGAAATTTTCAAATAAGGCCAATTCAAATGCGACTTCAGTTGGATTCTACCTGACGGATGCGACCTATATGGGAAGCAACGGCTATAGTTTAAAACTGAAAGGTTTAGAGGCCACGAACTCGAATGCTTACTCGCGTGCAATCGTAATTCATGGCGCTAGTTACGTGAATGCTAAACTAGCGGCAGTGTCTAATAAAATTGGCCGTAGTCAGGGTTGCCCGGCTGTTGAAACTCGCTACGCAAAATCAATCATCAATAAATTAAAAAACGGGTCCGTTTTGTATATTTGGACGCCTTCGTCACCTTAATAGGACCACTCTTCAACGTACAATGATTCAGTTTGCTGAGTCCCCGTCATATTAAAGTTTTTTAAAGTCTTAGGAACAACTGAAATATCAACACGGTAATAAAGTGGTATTGTAATATGTTCGTTCACGTATATTTCCACCACCTGATTTATCATCGACTGACGTTTACTTTCACTCATTTCAGTTTCTAGTTTATCTAAAATCCCGTCGAGTTTCGTATTTTTGTAACCTGAATAATTACGCCCCATCCATCCATTTGCTTCCGATGGGATTGAGCGTGAGTGATAGAATTTCCCTGGTGGCATTTCTGGCAAGAAAGTCCACGCGAACATGGCTACACCTTCAAATTTTCTATTTCTCATCAATTCGGAAAAAAATGTTCGCGCAATAGCATTTTTAGAAACCGCTTCCACACCGATTTTCTTCCACTGATCCATAACGTACGTTTGGACATTTTCACGTAGACGATTAGATGCCGTTGTCGAAAGGACAATCGAAAGTTTCTTTCCGTTTTTATAACGGTACCCATCGGCTCCCATTTTCCAACCTTCTGAATCTAACAATTTTTCAGCATCTTTTTTCGAATACGGTGCTGGTTTTTGCAAAGCCTTTGGAAGCTTTGCAAACCAAGGGTCACGAGGAGTTAAAAAGTGCGGAGCTACGATTTGTCTTCCTTCAAACAATGCCTGCGACATCGATTGACGATCGATTCCCAACAACAAAGCCTTACGAACATTTTTACTTTTTAAAATTGGATTATCTAAATTGATATCGATATGTTCGTAAGCTAACCCCGAGACGTAGCGTACTTCAAAAGGAAGACCTTCTTTAGCCGCACGTTTTTCTAGCACCAAAGCTTGATCCATGTT
>DDTZ01000139.1:24314-30929 GCA_002344565.1 Bdellovibrionaceae bacterium UBA2351
GTCGGCAATGACCCGAAATAGCACTTTATCAAAGTAAGGCTTCTTACCATAAAAATAAGGGTTTCTTTTTAAGAGTACATGACTACCTAATTTTACTTCAGCAAGCATAAAGGGCCCACTATACAAACCTGGGTTAGTTGGATTTTTTACATAATTTGAGTTCCGGTCATAGCCTTCTTTTTCCTGGCCGTGCTTCTCAAAAACCGCCTCTTCCAGATGTTTTGGCAAAATATAGAATTGGATCAGTTTGTAAAAATCCCAACGAATCGCCGCATGAATCATTTCAACTCGCTTAGGTTTTTTGTCGTCGCAATTAATCGCCTCGATATCCGTATACATATCTCTATTAACAACAGTTACAAAATTAGAGCGTCCTACCGTCCAAGAAAATTTAAAGTCGCCACAGGTAATATCGACTCCGTCACCCCACTTTGCCGACGCACGAATATTCCAAACAGAAATCAACTTCTTTGCGCCATTGATAGTTTTTATTTCCGCAAGTTTATTTTTGAACGAAGGAATTTCATCAACTAACTGAGGATGCCATTTCATATTGTGATCTAAGCTCGACATATTTCGGCCGATCATATGATAAATATAAGTGGCCGATAACATCGACATGCTTAACGGGTTCAATGAATCAAATTCTTGCCCAATACCCACACGAAGTATTTTTTCTTCCTGAGCAAACCCTTTAATAGAGACCATCGATAGAGCAACAAATACACACAAAATTAGACGCATGAATATATCCTTTGAGTCGAATTCACATTAGAAAATTATCTTAAAGATTGAATAGCTTTCGCGTAATCATTTTTAAAAACGTAAGTTCCCGCAACTAAAACATCGGCACTAGCGACATGGGACCGAGTTTTATCGCTAACACCACCATCGACTTCAATTAAATAATTGAGACTATTTTTTTGACGATAGTCTTTTAGCCAATCGATTTTAGCCACTTGATCCAACATAAAACTTTGGCCGCCAAAACCGGGCTCCACTGTCATAACTAACACTAAATCGCAAAGAGGTAAAAAATCTTTAACAGCGTCAATCGGCGTCCGTGGTTTTAGCGTCAAACCACTTTTAGCTCCAAACGCACGAATCTTTTTTAACAGTTCTGCGGTTTGTTGTGTTGATTCGATATGAATCGTTAGGTAATCAGCACCCGCTTTCAAAAACTCATCAACATATTTTTCCGGAGTTTCAATCATCAAATGGACATCCAGCGGAATAGCCGCAACTTTCTTTATCGCCGCTACAACCGGAGGACCAAATGTTAAATTCGGTACAAAGTGCCCATCCATAATATCCAGATGCAAAAAGTCGGCTCCAGCGTCCGTCACCTTTTTAACTTCATGTTCAATATTTGCAAAATCGGCAGCTAACAAACTAGGAGAGATTTTTTTCATTTTCCAAACCTTGCTTTTGTATCCAGTGAGGTACTTTTAATAAAATCCGCAGCACTCATGCGATTGCGGGATTCAGGCTGAAGCTCAAGCAAATCAATTACGCCACGCCCACACTGAACAGAGATACTATCTTTGTGTATATCAACAACGTGACCAATTTTTTCCAAATTATCACCCTCATCACTTCTCACTCGTGTTTTGTGAATTTTAACTTTCTTGTCGTTAAGCCAAGTATAGGTCCCGGGCCCCATTGTGAACGCACGTACCTTGTTATGCACACCTGCGCTAGATAAACGCCAATCAATTTCAGATTCAGACTTTTCGAGTTTTTTCGCGATAGTAACTAAAGATTCATCTTGTTTAACAGGCACCAGATTTCCGCTGACATAATCTTTTAAATCACGCTTAAGTAAATCGGTTCCTAACTCCGCTAATTTTTCGTACATGAAATTTGCATTCCACTCGGGTTGCACTTCGACTTTGCGAACACCGATAACCCCTCCCGCATCTAACTGCTTCACGATTTTTTGCAAAGCAACTCCGGTTTCTTTGTCCCCATTTTCAAGAGAGCGTTGAATCGGAGCCGCTCCACGCCACAAAGGTAAAAGGGATCCGTGGATGTTGACGGCGCCGAATTCGAAGCTGTTTAAAAAATCGTCGTTCAGAATTTGTCCAAAAGCCACAACAATGGCAAGGTCCGCTTTCCACGATCTAATTTGGTCTAAGATTTCAGGCTGCTTGCGAAGATTTTCCGGAGTCAACACGGGTAGATGGTGTTGCTGAGCTAAGACTTTCACTTCACTTGGCGTTAGTTGCAGCTTACGCCCAGCAGGCCGATCGGGCTGGGTAACCACACCGACAACTTGGTAATAAGGATCACTCAGAATGTATTTCAAACTGGTGGCTGCAAATTCTGGTGTTCCCAAAAAACAGACTTTGAGTGACTTCATTACTTCTTCACTTCTGCTTTTTCTTTTTTGTCTTTTTTGGGATAGCCATGTTTTTGAATTTCATTTTTGATTTTTTTACTCTTCAAGAAACTAATGCGGTCGATAAATAACTTACCTTCTAAGTGATCTAGTTCGTGCTGGATACAGATCGCCAGCAATCCATCAGTTTTAAACGTATATTTTTTTCCACTTAGATCGTAGGTCTCTACTTCGATGACTTCTTTACGTTCAACTGTTTCGTAAAACGAAGGAACACTTAGACAACCCTCATCAAAAGTGGTCGATCCAACTCCGCCAACAATACGCGGATTAATTAAAATCAACGGTTGAGTTACTTTCTTTTCAAGTTCACCCATTTCATCGTTGTCATAACGGCGGCCTTCATCGTTTTTTGGCCGAGTATCAATCACTACCACACGTTGTAATACACCCACCTGAGGGGCGGCTAAGCCAATACCATGAGCATCGTACATCGTTTCAATCATGTCCTCAGTCAGTTTCTTTAGTTTGGCGTCAAAAACGTCTACTGGCGCAGAAACTTCCCTTAAGCGAGGATTCGGGTAAGTTAATATTTCCATGATGCCCATACTGTATCCTTTATTTTTTTGTTTTCGAGATCAGCACAAAACCGAGGCCGATCATAACCAGGTTCGGGATCCAGGCCGCCATAACAGGAGGTAAATGGCCATGGTTGCCGAGCGTGATGCACGAGTTATAAAAGATCCAATATAAAAACACAAGCCCTATACAAATACCAATTTGTAACATGACACCACCAGAACGGCCTCTAGAAACACTAAAAGGAATCCCCAGCATCGTCATAACCAATCCAGCAAACGCAAATGCGATTTTAGCCTGATAATCGACCTCATATCGAATAGTATCCAGGCCCGCCTCTTTATTTTTTTCAATGAATTTTGATAGTTCTTTTTGAGTCAGCATTTCCGACGTTTGACCGCTACTTTGTAAATCTTGCGCTTCTTCATTCATGACGATCGTTTTGTTTTTAAACGTGGACGTCATTGGAAAGTTAGAATCTTTGTAAAAAACCGTCACGGTACCGTTTTTCAAAGCCCATTGATACTGATCGCGATGCCCTGGATTTGTTTTTTCAGAACTAGCTCTATCCGACGGAGCCGACGTATTGCCTTCGACCTTTAGATCCACGTCATCGGCCGTAATCATACGTTGCAAATTCCAGTTGTCATCAAAGGTATACAGAGTCAGACCCTGCGCCTTGGTTCCTTCAACATTGAGTGTTTTGATATTAAAAATCTCGTTTTTCGACCGGTACCAAATACGATTGGTCTTTACGATCGAAAACATTCCAGGGTTTTTCTTGATGTCGTGATAGTAAATGTAGTTTTTCTGACGATTCAGGGACGGGATAATGCGGTCACTCAAGACAAAGCTAAGCCCCGAAAGAAAGGTCACTAGCACCAGAATTGGCATCGAAATCCGTAATAAACTATAGCCAGCTGCAAAAAGAGCGATCAATTCATTGGATTTATTTAAGCTCGACAAGCATAAAATAGTGCCTAATAAACAGGAAACGGGGATCATTTTCTGAAAGAGGTCTGGGGTATAAAATAAATAATATTTTACTAGCGTATCGGCGCCCGCGGACGGGTAACTCACATACGTAGAAAGTACGTCAATAGCCAAGAAAACCGTCAAGAAAACTAGGATACCACCTAGAAAAAAACCAATGAAATGTTTAGCGATGTATCGATCAATGCGTACCACTCACTGATTATGGCTTGACTCACTAAAAAAATCCTTATTTACTTGATACATGGCTTTGCGCGTCTTGTTGGCTGATGAAAGTCCAACAATTAAAAAAGTAATTCAATTAGCACTGCAAGACTACTCGGTTGAAGTCAAAGCTGTGCCCGTTGGCATAGATGTAGTTCCGATTGCCAAAGTTTTCCAACCTGATGTTATTTTTGTCGACGTTCTGCTTGTTAAAAAGTCAGGCTACGAAGTCGCTCGTGATATTAAGCGTGATCCAGAATTAGGCAAAATCCCGGTTGTTCTGCTCTGGAACTCATTAATGGGGATTGACGAGGTCAAAGCTAAAGACTCCGGCGCTAATAAACGCCTAGAGAAACCCTTCGAGGTTGAAACTCTACGTTCCATCATTCAGGAACTGAGTCCAAAGACCGTCAGTCACCCAATCAGTTCGTTCTTAAATTTCGATGAAATTGATTCCATCAAAGAATACCGCAAAGAATCGGCAGAAAACCGTCAATGCGTAACTCCGCCAAAAATTCCGAACTTCAACATACCCGCACAATCTAATGATTATGTTATCGACGATTCCATCCTACCAGATGAACTGCAGTTAACAGAAGATAGCGAAGAATTTGCACAAGTTCCGCTGCACAAATCTATACCTCTGAATGTACCAAGTATTGATGATTCGACATCACTTGATGGACCTGAAGAATGGCAAGCGGAACAAGTGAACGTCATAAAGCCGATCGCTGGCATCGAAGAAGACGATCTTTTAAAAGCTAAGAGAAAAATCACTGATAACTTTGAAGAAATTATTTTCTCGGATTCTGAACTTGAAGACGCGGAAATGGATATTAATAAACCCAAACAACCTCCAATGGCGGGATCACAACCAAGCTCTCAGAAAAATGAATTTGCCGTGCCTGCATTGTCAAACATTCCATTGGATGCGAAAACTCAAGAAAAAATCTTCCGTGAAGAAGCCCGTGTGATTGCCGAAAAAATCGCCTGGTCACTGCTACCCGACATCACGGAACGCATCGTCCGCGAAGAAATTAAAAAATTACTCCAAGAACCTTAATTTAGTGGACTAATTTGCCCTACGGTTCTATTACTGTCCCATGCTGTTAAATGACTTAATCAAAGCCGCTATCAAAGAAGACATGCCTAATGGTGACGTTACGACGGACTCTTTAGGATTAACTCCAAAACCAGGCAAAGCTGTACTAAAAGCAAAGGAAGACATTATTTTGTCTGGCTTGCTTCCTTTTGAAACGACTGTTTCTATGCTGGAGCCAAATGTAAAAATCAAATGGCACTTTGAAGAAGGTCAGCGCGTTTTGAAAGGACAAAATATTTGTTCTTTGGAAGGCGACTTAATTCAAATTTTAAAAGCGGAACGTGTGGCTCTTAATTTTCTTGGCCACTTGTCTGGAATTGCTACCTACACGCGTCGTTTCGTAGATGCCATTGCTGGAACGAAAACCCGTATTTTAGATACTCGTAAAACACTTCCTGGTTATCGGGATCTAGAAAAAAAAGCGGTTGTTCACGGTGGTGGCATTAATCACCGCATGAATTTATCAACGGCAATCCTGATCAAAGACAATCACATTGCGATGATGGGTGGAATTAAAAATGCTGTTGAACGCACTCGTAAAAACACAAATTTAGATATCGAAGTCGAAGCCGGTAATTTAGAAGACGTTAAAATCGCAGTTGCTTTAAAAGTGAAACGTATTCTTTTAGACAACATGAACACTCATACATTAAAGGAAGCTCGCGCATTAATCCCTGAAGATATCGAAACTGAAGCGAGCGGTAACATGAGTCTAGAGCGCGTTCCCGAAGTGGCTAAGGCAGGGATCGATTTCATTTCCGTGGGCGCACTCACTCACTCAGCTCCTGTTGCTGATGTTAGTTTACAGTTTGACTGGCAAAAGAAGTAAGGACCTAACATGGATTCAGAATCTCCGTTAGACGATATTTTAATCGGCAAGATGACGTATGCATGGGCGCAGAACTCGCAAATCCCATGTTTTTATAAAGAATCGCTATCAAGCACAAACTCCCATGCAAAAGAACAAGGCTTAGCTGAAAATGACTTTATGTTATTTTTAGCCGACCAACAAACGCTGGGGCGCGGGCGCGGACAAAATACATGGACAACAACCAAAGGGGCGGCTCTGTTAAGCACTTGGGGTTTTTATCTAAACGACAACCCGCACATTACTTTTCCATCTCGCGTCGGTATGGCCTTACTTCGCGCGCTTCAAAACACATGGCTATACATTCCGTTCGCATTGAAAGCGCCAAACGATATTTATATTGGCGATAAAAAATGTGCGGGCTTATTGATTGAAACCGTCACTCAAGGGAATGAAATCACAACATTCATCGGACTTGGTTTAAATGTTTTAAAAAAACCAGCTGAAATCCCGCATGCGACGAGCCTCGTAGCTGAAATGCCGAAAACCTGTCCTTTATTGGGCACGGATTGGGTTCGCTTTCTAGAT
>DDTZ01000148.1 GCA_002344565.1 Bdellovibrionaceae bacterium UBA2351
AGAAAGGCAGAAGCCAAAGCAAATGCCATGGCCGTGTATAATTGGAAACTTGAGGTTTCAGCGTAGAAAGGTAGAGGTAACACTAACGCTATTTATAACAAACTAAGCGGCATCCAAGCTAGTAAATTGCACACCAATACCACTGCTTGCGCCCGAATGCGCTTCACCGCTACGAACCCAAACCACTCGACCATCTAGCTGTAATGATTTTTTAGTTGGCGGATGTTCCTGCTTAGGTAAATTTACTTTCAATGTGTGACCGACTCGTAAATGTATACCTTTGTATTCAATAAAGGCACCACTCGCAGAATAATTTTTCATTCGACTTGGAATCAGTAATCCGGTTTCCATTACTACCATGCGAACAGGTTCATCCGTTATAAATCTTGGAAATCGTTGAGTCGCCACAAGCGAACTATCCGAGATCAATTGATTAATCATTCCCCGAATCAATTGATCTCCTAGCGGAACTTGCAACGTGATGATATTTCCCATCTCGGTTACTTGTTTATAGGCGTGGATAGAAATTTGTTGAGTTAAAATAATAAACTGCGATTTAGGATTTTTATGTGCAAAAGGCAGAATCCAACGCAACTGACGTTCGTTCACACATTCACAGGAATACAGAACAAAATCGAACGCATCGGTCTTAAAACCCGAAGTCACATTCCTCAATAACATCTTCTGAACACTTTGGAATTGGAACATGTCCAAAAAATATTCTGGAAACGATGGTGAATTTTCAACTTCGATTATCAATGCAGTTTTTGTAAGCATGACTAGCCTATCGCCGAATTATTAAGAATCTTTAATCGACCTAGGCCTAGTCTAGCTAACTATAAGAAGCTGTGATCTTTCTTACGTGCTTGATATTCAACAGATTTATTCAACTGTCTAGGCGAAAGGCCATATAATTCTTTTGTCTGTAAATCAGCTAACGCTTCGTTTATAGACTTATTCCCTTCGATCACATCAACGTAGTTTCTAACTTTGAGAACTAACTCATCACCCGTCTCATGCAAAGCCTCATAGCGAATTTCGCCTAATCCTAACGCTTTCCAATCTGCTAGATACGGCAGGGCCGTCTGTGCACTTGAGTTATACATCGTATTACGACACTCATGATCTGGCTTAATCCAGTGATAGTGACCAAACTGATCTTTTAGTTGCACTTTATGTTTTTCACACGGCTTACCACAGTCTTTGTAGCTCTTGCCTTTACTTAAGAACGCCGCAAACACACAGTGCTCCATATGGAAGCTTGGCATCGATTGATGAATCGTCACTTCAGCTTTACGAGCGTCCACATGCTTCAACAGACTTGCTGTCTGATCGAAATTCAAATCATACGACAGGCACACTGAATCCAAACCGTTCTGAGTTAGGTATTCAAATGTTTTATGATTAGTCACGTTTAAGCTAAAATCGCCTTTCAATTCACCGGTAAACTTTTGAATATTCTTATAGTAATAAAGAGCACCCAAGTTTCTGACCAGAATGAAATCTGGATTCATTGAATGAATGATTTTTAAATTGATGTACTCTTGCGGCTTTAAAATACGAGTCGTGGCGATGCCGACTTTGATACCGATATTTTTGATTTGTTCTACTGAATCTTTGTAATCACGACCAAACTCAAAATCTAGGCACACGGATTTAATTTGCTGAGACTGCAATACTCCCGCTTGAATCGCCTGGACTAAATCACGAACTTGTTCTTTGTTTCTTAATAGAACGTTCAACGATACCTTCGTATTGGGTGTCGCTATTCTTTCTTCCGGCAATGCGTAATCAGCAATCGTTACAACTTTTGAACTCTCGATTTTATTTTCGGCTCTTAGACGCGTCAATTCCGCAAACAATTTTTGGCGAAGATTTTTAATCTCTTTGTGGTTTAAGAATAACGACACACCTTCAGTCAAATTGGTACGGAAGGATTTGCGATCCAGCTTAAATACAGTATTCGCTAATGACGAAAATTCATCAAACAATGTATCGTTCGTAAGCGGTTTATTCTGCGCTTTCGACAGAACGCTTTCGGATTCCAATTTTAAATTGAAACGATCGTCTTGGACTTCAACAACCAGAGGTTGCCCTTCCACTAATGTCAATGTTATCGCGACTGGCGTTTTTTTAAATGTATTTTTATCGGTCAAAGATTTTTCGATCTCGCGTTTCTGACTGCGATCGTGATTTAGATACACAGTTGACCCCATGGCTTCGCGTCTAATCATCGTCGAGTTTGAGAATTCGACCGTGATCGAATTTTTAGCCTGAGTGATCGAATACACAGAACCGCCGTTTTTTTGGTCTATTTCAAACCACAACAAACCATCGCCATTTTCAATATCCATCTTGTTTTTATTTAACTCAATGGTCATTGAACTTTTTTGAATCATCACCACGCGACCAATTTCCACACCACGGTGGGAACCAAAACGCCCGTCAACTAGCTCTTGATGATTCACGCCATGTAGCCAGCCAGGAAAAAAACCCCGAGAGTACTCAACTCCCATTTTGTTTTTTTCCTTTTGAACGTGTTCATCGGTAAGCGATTCATTTTGAATGGTTTTATCAATAGCGGAACGGAATGACTTGGCAACCTGAGCCACGTAGTCAGGCGTTTTCAGACGACCTTCGACCTTGAAGCTCTTCACTCCCAGTTTCATCAATTCTGGAACTTCTGCAATGCCGCATAGATCTTTGGGTGAAACTAGATATGATTTATCAACCAGGTTTTTAGTTTCCCCGTCGACGATTAGATCATAGCTGAAGCGACAGCTTTGTGCACACTGACCGCGATTCGCCGACCGGCCACCCAATGTTTCAGATGTAAAACATTGACCTGAATACGAAACACAAAGTGCACCATGGACGAATACTTCAAGCTCCTTCTTCGTACGCTCAGCAATTAATTTAATTTCGGGTAATGAGTTTTCACGGCCCAAAACAAATCGTCGAATATCTAAATTTTCTAAAAACTGAATCGCTAAATCATTTGTGATCGTCATTTGCGTAGACGCATGAACAATTTGTTCCGGACACATGGCTTTAATGATTCGAACTAAACCCAAATCTTGTACGATCAAAGCATCTGGCTTTAACGGCAACACGTTTTTGATCGACTCAATAACTTGAGGTAACTCGTTCTCAAAAATAACGATGTTGAATGCTAGGTTTACCTTTACGCCATTTAAGTGACACAGCTGAATAATTTGCTTTAACTCTTCAAGTTCGAAATCATAACTGCGTCCGCGGGCATTAAATCCTGGAAATCCCACATAGATAGCATCAGCGCCGTTTTGAATAGCGGCTTCGGCCATTTCTTTTTGGCCAACAGGTAAAAGTAATTCAAAATCGGCCGTCTTCATTTTAGTTTTACCTCTAAATACTTTTTGGATTCACTCAAGATAGATTTAAAAAAATTCTGCACAGCCATGCGTTCATCGGCATCGGGAATAGACGAATCAAAACGATGAATAATTCCGTCTTCACGTTTTTGATCGAAGAACGATAGTTGATTGGCTTTTTTAATTTCCCAAATTTTTTTTGTCAGCGTCAGACGACGTTGAAAAAGAGCAGCCAACTCGCCATGAATTTGATCGATCTCGGAGCGGATTTTGTCGATTTCGTGCATGGCAAGTTTTAACGTTTATTCAGTATTTCCGCAAGGATAGCAGAAAAATGCTGTAAAAAGTACTGTACGAATTACTGACAGGTCCGCGGATAGGATACTCGACATGCGCGGCTGTCTTTATAGGACGCTATATTACAATAGCTCGGCCTTAGGCCCTCACAGGCTAAGGCCTCTCTATACGAGGGATTTGAACAATAGCTGGGGTGCGCCCCTGCGCACGCGCCGGCGTCTTTATACGTTGGCAATGAACAGTAGGATGGTCGTGATCCGAAGCAGGCTAAACTTCCTCTATAATTAGGGGAACTACAATAGGTTGGATTAGAACCCTCACAAGCCAATGTGTTGTGGTACGACGTTATCGCACAGAAACTTGGATGCGAGCAACGACAGGCTGATGCATTAGCGTAGGTAGTGGAACTACAGTAATTCGGTGTCGACTGACAGGCAGCGAGTACATCCTTATAAACGATTTGCGCTTTGGCCTGAGCTTTTTGTTCACACGTTTGCGCCCATGTTTCTACAGATACCCCCAAAATTAGAATCACTAAAAAACGAATCATGTTTCCCCCCTTGCTGGGTTATTTTCTAGTAAGCGATCACAACTGAGTCACTCTGAAAAAGTGTCTATGTCGCAAAGCTCTTTAAATGGTTTCCCTAAAGAAAACTTTGGGCATGTCTCAAGATGGGATGTATCGATAAATCATGTCAAGGATAGCACTAAAAAAACCGAAAAAATGAAGGTATGAAAACTGTATTTTTACTCCTCGCGGTGGCGTCGGTGTCTATCTTGATTTCGTGTACAAGAGCTTCAAAATCAGAAGTCAGTTCATTGAAATTTGATTTTTCAAAAGTCAGTCAAAAAGGTGGCGGCATTATTCCACAATCAGCCATTCCGACAGGTTCTGAAGTGTGCTACGGAGTGAATGTGATAGCTAGCGATCTTCCGATTAGGAATGATAGATGCGCGCCCAAACTGGGAGTTTTTGCAGGTTTCATTTCCGAAGCAAAAGAATTATCAGTTGAAGTTCCGTTTGGCAAAGACCGCGAAGTCCAACTTTACGCCTATTTACCAAAAGCAGGCTCGACGTGTTTAGACGCGACTCAAAGCAATAATGGGTTAGATCCTAAATCTATCTATCTTGTTGGTAAGCTATCAAATATTTTGTTTGATCAACCTGAAATGACGCTAGCGATGCCAGTTTCCTTTCCTGGAGTCGCGCGCAGTATCTACTCTGAATTGAACATGGATTCTTCGTGCTTGAACTCCGGATCAACTCCACCACCAGCTGTTGTTGATCCCAACGCCCCAGTCGTTTTGCAAACGACTATCAGCACGCCGTCTATCACCTCGATTGGCGTTGACGAAAGTATCTCTCTGTCTATGCTAATCAAATCTCCGACTCCGGTGAATTACTTAAACTTCTCTCATGATGGACCTAATGGCAATATCACAGGTGGCGGCAGTTCCCATATGTTCTATGCCTGCACGATCGGAAATATTTCAACGGCTGGTCACATTTGCCAGAGCGCGACTGTGAATGAATACTACGCCATTAAAACGATTTCTGTATCGCAGTGGGCACAGAATGGTACGTATTCATTGAGTCTTTCGGTCCGAAACTCGGCCATGTTAACATCAGCGATTGTCCAAGCACCGACGTACACAATCACAAATCACCCAACCGTTCCATCGCCGGTCATAGTCACTGTGGTGGTGAGTCCTGACTCAGGTTTAGTTTCGGGGGCCGGAGGCAACGTCGAAGTTAAATATTTAGTTCACTCGCAAGCAAATCCAGATTTTATAGAAAAAACTCTTCTTCGTCCGGACATGTCGATCGTTAACGGTGGTGGAAGCGATGTTTCATTTTTGAATTGTGCTCCGTACATCGCCACCGGTGGTCATATTTGTTATGGAATGAATACCGCCTACTGGTTCTTCAGTTCATATGACACCATCACATCTTATCAAGCCAACGGTACTTATAGTTACACCAATATACGTACACGCAGCGCCGCGGGTTTATACTCCTTAGTACATGGTTCTAACGTCACATTTTCTGTTGCAGGTAACATCACTCCATCGATCCCCACCATTCAATCCGTAGAGGGTTTTTACGCTTTCGATACAGATCCATTTTCCGATGGAATTCCATACTACAGCACATCGTGCGTCCGCCCCGAAGGAACAAATCTATTAATTGGTGCGCGAATAAAATCGAACAGTAATGCGCCCATCAACTGGGTAAACTATCTTTTGCAAGGACCCAACTCTGTTATCATGGGGGGCGGAAATGGAATCACCGCTACGGATCTAGGGAGCAACATTTGGCAGACGGATAAGTTTGGTTATGTTTTATCAGTCATGTCGGCACCGAGTGGTCAATACTCTTGGAACGGACTTAGCGTGCAAAATGCCGGCGATTTAATTTCACAGGAGGTCACCGGCCCGTCGTTAAATTTACAAAACTCGTGTGCTACAACGTACACCGATGTATCTAGCAATCAAGGCATGACATGTGGACTTACTAATGGCAGTAACATTAAGTGCTGGGGACGCAACATTGCAAATATTATCGATCATGGGTCGACAACGACGCCAAGAAAATATCCTACAGTAGTCGACGGAACACATTCCTACTTTCAAGTCTCACGCGGAAACGCTCATACATGCGCCATCAATTTGGCAAACCAACTTTTCTGCTGGGGCGAAAATACTTATTATCAATTAGGTGATGGTAGTTCTACAGACTCAGTTCGCCCGACACACATTGATAGCGGCAGCATGTACTCAAAAATTAGCGCCGGCGGATATCATTCCTGTGGCATCACTATAAGCGGTAGTTTAAAATGTTGGGGTGTGAATAATAACGGCCAACTGGGTGATGGCACTACGGTTAACAAACCACTTCCGACTATAATTGATGGTGGTGTTTCGTACCAAGACGTCAGCGCAGGGGACAATCATTCGTGCGGAATCACTACGACAGGGGATTTAAAATGCTGGGGATATAATGTTAATGGCCAGGTCGGCGACGGGACAACAGTCTCGCGTACCACCCCAACACTCATTGACTCGGGTACGGTTTACATGCGCATTGATCTTGGTTCGACTAGTACATGTGGAATTACGAATTCAAATACATTAAAATGTTGGGGAAACAACTCCTTCGGACAAATCGGCGACAACACAACGACGACTCGAACGTCACCAGTCGTTATTGATAGCGGTATTTCCTATTCTCGGGTGGCTGTGTCTACGCATCATACCTGTGGAATTACTACACCGGGATCAATTAAATGCTGGGGACAAAATACATCCGGGGAATTAGGTGATGGCACTTCGATAGCTAGACTTCTCCCAACATTGGTTTCTGGTGGCCTAAACTATTTTACTTTAGGTCTTGGCTTATCGCACAGTTGCGCCGTCACGGTCGGCGGACAAATGAAATGCTGGGGACAAAACACAAACTATCAACTGGGTAACGGCACAACGATAGGAAGCAATGTTCCTATAGATATTGATTTGTAATCAAATAACGGACCAAAGATCTGATAAAAATTCCTTGTTTTGACCGAATTTGCCAAACGACACAAATTGGTAGTACGAGGACATCATGAACAAGAAGTCGCGTTTTCCATCGAAGGAATCTGTTTTCTTAAACTGTAAGTGCGGTGAACAAATCGAAGTCGTCTTTGTTCGCCAACAAGGCTCTAACGAAAAAGAAGAATTCAACTGCCCCATATGCAAACGTGAACACTCCTTTAAATCTTCAATGCCTATCAAAGTAGAAGGTATCCACATTTACAAACGCTAGTCGGCGTACTTAATTTTGACTTTACTAGCCGCTTGCTTTGCTTTGTTTCTAGCCTCATCGGTTGTTCTACCACGCGCCAGTGC
>DDTZ01000190.1 GCA_002344565.1 Bdellovibrionaceae bacterium UBA2351
TTCCATCAGCTATATGTATTGTTAACCGTGCTATGGGCAGTCAGTTTAAGTTTCCTATTCCTAGTTCAAATGTTTGCAAAAGTACTGGGTTAGTTGGCGGTTTCATGAATCCAAAGACGGTTTATTTTCTGCATGACCAGACCGATACCCATCCGAAGATAACTGAATTTCTGAAACCGTTTTATACGTTAATTGATGAAGATTTAGTTTTTTCGTTTGAAGGCCTGAAAACCAAAGACTTGTATGCGCAAATAGATATGCGTTTGGAGACGACACCCTTCGACTTCTTGCTGATTCAGTATGATAATCAGTTGGAACTTTTTGATGCTGAAAAGCGTAGAATTCGAATCGATTTTGACAATGATAAGCTTAGCTACGCCCGTAAAGTGATTGTTAAAGATCCATTCTTGCGCGCTATTGGGCAAAGTCGCACACGCGTTTTAGACGTGTCAGCGGGGTTAGCGATCGATTCTGTGTTCCTATCACAACACGGTCATAATGTGACGGCTCTCGAAAGAAACCCGCTATTATTCACGCTGCTTAATCACGCTAAGCAAACGTCAGAAAGTTTGAAAAAAAGAAATATCGAATTTAAATTTGGTGATTCAGCAGAGTTCGTTAGATTCCTGGCGACTAAGGGCGAATTTGACTGTATCTATTTTGATCCCATGTTCCCTGATAAAGCTAAATCGGCGTTGCCTAAACAAGAGATGGTTTTGTTCCGTCACCTCGTAGGCAATGACATGGATTCAGAAGCCGTGCTTGAAACGCTGTTGAAATCGGGCAGTCGTGTGGTGGTCAAACGACCGGCTCATGCAGGACCAATCGGTTTTAAACCAACGAATGCTTATGAATCTAAATTAATTCGATTCGATATTTATGACAACGGTCTATAAGGAGTTCTCACGATGCTTATTTTCACTATTAATGTTTTTTTAGTTTTGTGGGCTCTTCATCAGTTTGGTCTTTTGCGTTCAATGGGGCCAATCAGAACATCTCGTTTAGAAAAACCGGGTGTCGAGTTAATGGATTATTTTGTTCCGTCGATTCTTTTGGGCTTTGTAGCTACAAGCTGGCGAGTAGAGTTTATCAAGCAGTCTCAGCTTTGGCGTTCGCAGGTTTGGGATTTCAGACGGTTTTTATTCAGCAGCTCGCAAACACTGCTGAGTTTCTTTTGGCTCATGTTGTGTTTGGCCTTATTTTTAGAAGTTAATGGTATGTTTGTTGTCGGGCTAGGTTTGATTCTGTTTATGATTGGCTATATCCCTCGGTTGAAAAACATTCCGATCGTCCCATGGCTAGGATCCTTTGTCTATTTCGGACTGACTCTTTACTTTTTAGGGCTAGCGTTTCAGAACTCTGGCCTAATGATGCAGTATCTGATGGATTCTGAAATCGTATTTTTCTTTACAATTGATTCGATCATTAACTGGGCCAGCGTATTTTTAATCAGTACGCTAGTTGGTTTCTTTGTGCCCGTTCAGGGTTGGTCATTTGTTGTAACGTATTTGCTATACTTAAATTCACAAGCCTCGTTTTTGATATTCGTGTTTATGGTCGTTGGGGAGTTGTTGGGAACGGCATTGAGTTTAATGATGTACGCTCGCTCTTGGGACACTTTCTATAGAAAGAAAACTCAGGGGCTATTTGTTTCGGTGATCGGGTACCTAATTGCATTTGCGGTCGGAGCTTTGGTGTGGCGTTATTTTTTCAGCTTTGGGGCTTCTTACAATCAATTGATTGTGCTGAAATGGATTTACCTAGGGACTCTGTTTCTGTTGTTAGCCGGACTTTATGTAACAATTATGACTTGGGGTCATTTCGCTGCGGCAAAACAGGATAAAGAGGTCGTGGTTTCTGACGCAGGATTGATACAGGAGCTTAAGACGGCGGGCGATGTGGTAACGGTGTTTATTGTGTCTCAGTTAAAACAGCGTCGAGAGAAATTATTGGGATACAAAAGTGATCTTGATGGTGATCCAGAGAGCCGCAACAAAATACCTCTGTTTGTCCTGAATCAGTTCGAGGCCGAAATTAAAATTATCGACAGCTTAAAATAGTAGGTTATGATTAAACTCTATGAGTTCGGACGTCCAGGATTTGGTAGAGAAAATCAAAGAATTAGAGAATCAGTTATTGGCAAAAGATAACGAGCTATTTGGTTATCAAAAAACAGTAAGTCTATTAAATACAGAGATTGAAAAACTGATTGCTAAGGTGTCGGATCAGTTGAAACTAGCGCAAGATATTCAGAAGTTTTTACAGCCGACAAGTATTCCCATAATTCAGGGTATTGATTTCAGTACCAAGTTTTTATCGGGAAATCGATTTGGTGGAAACTATTACGATATCTTTGAGCACCAGGATAAACTTAAAATTTCAATTCTTCTGTCTAGTGCCTCGGGTTACAGTGTATCTTCACACGTTCTATCCATTTTAATTAAGATGTCCACGATTCGCGAAATTCGTAAAGGCACCTCAAATGAAAAGATCCTAGAGTTGATTTTTTCTGAATTGGCACCGATGCTAGGCGAAAAAGACGGCGCGAGCTTATTTTTGGGTACTATCGACAAACGGACCTATCAGTTCAATTACTCACGGTCGGGCAGTTTTTATGCTTATCATCAAATCTATGGTCGCGAAACCTTGACCGAGCTATCGGAAACACAGCCGGTCCTAACCAGCAAATTTAATTCTGCGTTCCAATCGCGACAAACGACGCTGAACCAGTTTGATCGTCTGGTTATCCTGACTCAGGGGATTTTAGAGAATAAAACTAAAACGGGTGTTTCATGGCCCGAGACGTCGTTAAAAGAATCTATTCGCAAGGCGCCAAAAAAAGGAGTTCATGAGTTACGCAATGAAATCCTCTTTCAAAACGAAAAATATTTGGACGGAAATGAACTAGATTATGACGTTACTGTTCTAGTCGCAGAGGTCAAGGATCCTGTTATTAAACTTGCGACTCCGTAAGGACTTTGTTACTTTAAAAAATAAATTTATTTCATTCGGAAGGTAATTATGGCAACGGAAGTTCAAGTTTTTGAAGGCGCATTAGATAAGGGCTTAGAAGGAATCGTAGCATGTACGACGTCAGTTTCCTCTATCGTAGGTAATACTCTTAATTTTCGTGGTTATACGATTGAAGATTTAGCTCAAAATTCTACATTTGAAGAAGTAGTATATTTGCTCTGGAATAATAAGCTGCCGAATGCTAACGAACTCGAGACTTTCAAAGCCGCACTTCATAAAGAAACAGTGTTAAGCGCTGATTTTGTTAAAATCCTAAAAACAATTCCAACCAAAGGCGTTCATCCAATGGCCTGGTTACGCACAGCCGTTTCATTAACTGCACATTTAGATGCGGATGCTAATGACATGTCTGAAGCGGCTAACAAGCGTAAGGCGATGAGTCTAACGGGTAAGATGGGAACAATCGTTTGCGCATTCGATGCTATCCGTAACGGTCGTGAGCCAATTGCTCCAGTAGCTGGAAAAAGTATCGCTTGGAATTTCATGTACATGCTTGGCGGCGGTAAAGAGCCAGATGCTGAATCAGTAAAAGTATTTGATACATGCTTGATCTTGCACGCTGACCACGAATTAAACTGTTCAGCATTCGCAACACGCGTAACAGCATCTTCATTATCTGATCTACACTCTGCGATCGTTTCTGCGATCGGCGCTTTAAAAGGGCCTCTTCACGGCGGTGCGAATGAACAAGTGATGATTATGTTGAAAAAAATCGGTACAATCGAAAAGGCTCAGCAATTCGTAAAAGATGCTCTTGATGCTAAAGAAAAAGTAATGGGTATCGGTCACCGTGTGTACAAAAATGGTGATCCACGGGCCGCTATTTTACGAAAAATTTCTGAAAAATTGACTCAAAAAATTGGTGAACCACAATGGTATCAAATGTCGACATTGATCGACGATACTATGAACAAAGAAAAAGGTTTAATGCCAAACGTAGATTTCTATTCAGCGACGGTATACTACTCAATGAAAATTCCTACGGATATTTACACGCCAATTTTCGCGGTATCTCGAATCGCTGGCTGGTGTGCACATGCGTTTGAGCAATATGCTAATAACCGTATTTATCGTCCACGCAGTAAATGGCAAGGTAAAGAAGGCCTAACGTGGGCTCCGGTTCAAAGCAGATAGTAGTCATTTAAAAAACGAATATAGGGATTAGTATGGCCAGCATTTTTACTAAAATTATTAATGGTGAATTACCGTGTTATAAAGTTTTTGAAGACGATCAATCGATTTCGTTTTTAGCTTTAGATCAGGTGACTCGCGGCCATACCTTAGTCGTACCTAAAGTGGAAGTGGATCACTGGGTGGATGTACCTGAAGAAATCTTCTTAAAGGTTCAGTCGAATGCTCAGATGATTGCTAAAGCGGTTCAAAAGTATACAGAAGCTCCTAGAATCTTGACCGCAACGATCGGTTTCGAGGTTCCCCATTACCATTTGCATTTGGTACCAGGTAAAAAGCTCGCTGACCTAGACTTTACGAAGGGCAAACGCCTGCCTGCCGAAGAGATGGAAAAAATCCAGAAGGGTATAATTTCGTTCCTAAAGTCTGAATAGACTTTTGTTTCTTTGTTTTTGTCCGATAAGTAGACAGATGAAGAGTCACTATTTATATCCGGGCAATTTAGCTGCCTTTAAAGAAGAGACCGTAATATCCACGCTGCTGGGCAGTTGTGTTGCGGTTGCTTTGTATGATCCGGAAACCAAAGTGGGTGGCTTAAATCATTATCTGTTACCCGAACCTACACCGCATGATAAAATAAGTCCTCGTTACGGCACGGTTGCTATTGCAGAGCTCATCACTGAACTCAAAAGGCTAGGCGCTAAGCCGGCGAATTTGAAAGCAAAGATTTACGGTGGTGGTAACGTGATCACTAACGTTTTAAATGGCCCGTCAATTGGTTCTCTAAATATTGCAGTTGCAGAGAAAATACTTAAGCACTTAAATATCCCAATTGTTGAAAAAAATGTGGGTGGTACTAAGGCTCGAACCATAAAGTTTAACACGACGACATTTACAGTTTTACACCATATTTCGGACGATAAAGCCGCTTAGTCATACATCCCAAAAAGTTTCTTGCTAAATGATAGCTTACATTGTGTATTCAAACTTATGAATTCGTCTCTAACTGATTTTCTGAATAAATTTGAAAAGGCTTCGAGTGTTTTGACTATGTGGACAACGGCATCGAATTCCGATGCTGGGTATTCATTTGATGCCGCAGTCGATAACAGTTTTAAAGTCGAAAGTTATTTTCAATCGAACCTCGCTTTTCGTTTGAAGAGTGCGGAAGTCATGCAATTGGTGACATTGATTCAGCAATCAAAAAAAGCCCAATCAAAGATGGAAAATTGGGATGCAGGTGAAATCAAAACTCGCTTTGAAAAAATTAAGAGTATTATTGAATCTAATAAATTGAAACTTGCTGGTGTTGAGGCGCATTTTCAGGGGACCACTAGACGATTTCAAGTTCAGTGGTCTGTCGAGCCAATGATTCACGTAATTGATAGTCTTTTAGGGAAGATTGAGACGTGCAATGAAGTTTCTCCAAAAGGTTTAATTGGAGCTATCACGCCCAAAGCCAATTCATTTTATGAAATCGGCTGGCGTATTGTGTATGCACTTTTTCATAAAGATGGAATGGTTGTAAAACCAGCGATGGAAACAGCGATCAGTGCCTTGTTGTGGCAAGAGATTCTGAAAGACTGCGAATTGCCGGAAGGGTTAATTAGCTTTGTCTATGGTCCCGGTGACAGCATTGGACAATTTTTGATGGACCATCCTGGTGTGCGAAATATATCTTTTTCCGGTAGCTACGATACTTTAAAGAGTTACCCTATTTCGTTAGAAAAGAAATATCAGTTATTTTTTAACGGGAAAAACTCAGTTTGCGTCTTGAATGATTTCGATTTTAAAACAGGTATGAAAGATATTTTGCGTTTGTTCGTCGAGCATAATGGACGTGGTGTGTTTTCGCCAACGCGTCTGTTCGTTATTGATTCAGCGGAAAAAGAATTCAAACTGGCGCTTGCGGAATATTTGTTAACACTACCTACGTTAAAATCAATCGATGATGAGTTTGGCTATCTACCGCTCAGAGCAAGTGAAAAAGCTAGGCTGGTGGAATTAAAATCACGGTTTGAATCGGAAGAAGCTAAAATTATATACGGAAACGAGAACTTTTTGTTCTATTCGGATTTGGCGAACTGTTCAGAGTTGTACCAAGAAAACTTAGAACTGCCGATTTTCAATCTGACTGGCGTTAAATACGCACACGAAATGACAAAGTGGTTGAATAATAGTCCGTTTGGTCATTCGGTTGTGATATTCGGTCCCGAGGAAAAAACTAGAAAACTAGGAATGAAATCAGAAGTTGGGCGAGTGATTTTAAACCCAAAACCGCTAAAGAATGAACAGATCAGTCCTGTAAAACTATCCGGCTTTGGCGATGTTTCGTTCTCTGTACCAAATTCGTTTTACTCCTACACAAAGAATTAATATCGCCTACTGAGACGTCCAACCGCCATCGAGGGTCATCGATGCGCCGGTGATATTTTTTCCAGCAGGCGAACAAAGGAACAAAACCAATTCGGCAATATCCGAAACTTCTGTGAATGTCTTTGACGGTTGCTTTTCTTCTAAAAGTTTTATGCTGGCTTGTTCAAAGGAAATATTTTCCTTTTTAGAGCGATCTAAAATTTGATTCTCGACAAGTGGTGTTTTCACCCAGCCTGGACAGATCGAATTGCACGTTACTCCAGTGCCTGCCGTTTCAAGCGCTACCGTTTTTGATAGACCGATCAAACCGTGTTTTGCTGAAACGTAAGCAGACTTATTTACCGATGCAACTAATCCGTGAACGGATGAAATGTTAATAATTCGTCCCGATTGCAATTTTTGCTTCAAAAAATTTTGGATGAGTTGAAAAGGGATAGTCAGGTGTAGTTTTAAAAGGAGCTCCCATTTTTCAATGGGAAAGTCCTGAACGGGAGAAACGAATTGCAAACCCGCATTGTTAATTAGAATCGCGTGCTCCGGCAGTTCAGATAGAAATTTCTGAAATAATTCGGAATTTGAAAAATCAAGAGAGTGGTACTGAATTTTAACGCCAGTTTGTTTTTTCAAATTTTCGATTTTATCTTTTAATTGGTCTTCCGCTTCGAGACCTTGCAAAATTAGGTTAATTTTGTGTTTCGCTAGGGTTTGAGCCACGCCCCAACCGATGCCACTTGAACTACCTGTAACTAATGCCCATTGATTGCTAAATTGATGCATGAATAGACTTCTAGCAGGACCAACATCTGCTAGCAACCAGATCTTAGTTCTATGACAAATTTTATTGTTGGCCAGTTTAGGATAGGTGAAAGCGTGACGATAAAATGCAGGTAGACTCACGGAGGTAGTATGTCAATCACTCGGCAGATTTGGGCGTTAACTGCGGTATTAATTTTGGGATTGGTTTTTATTGGATCATTTTCGTATATTAAATCTGGCCAACTTCTAAGTAGTTTGAACGACGTTAGTAAAACTCAGCTACCAGCAACTCGAAACATGCTGTTAGCAGATATGATGCACGATGGATTAAGGGCCGTCGTTTATAATGCAATCGTGGCTGCTGAACATAAAAACGAAGCGGAGCTGGCTGAGCTCGTTAAAGAAGCGAATGAAAAAGGAAACGATTTTGAGACGTATATCAATAATTTGAGTGGGCTTCGTATTAGGGCTTCGACTCGTGCGGCGATTGACCAAGTGAGGCCAATTTTAGCCACGTACGCAAAACAAAGTCATGAACTTGTAATGTTAGCTAAGGACTCGAAAACCGATGAGTTGAACGCTAAACTACCCAAGTTTATGGATATTTTTAAGGATCTGGAAGAAAAAATGGAGGTCCTAGGGGAATTAATTGAAAAGGATGCGAGTGAAATAAATGAAGAAGGTAAAAATATTCAGTCGATGATTGGAATCTTTATCTCTATCTTTATTCTTCTAGGATTTTCGGTATCATTTATCACTATTAGAAAAGTGGTTGCGACATTAAATAGTATGACAATCAAAATTAGTGGTACCTCACGAGATATGAATAGTTCAAGCGAGGCATTGGCTCAATCATCGCATTCGTTTTCGGCAGGCTTGACTCAGACCGCGGCTTCATTGCAGGAGTCCGTGGCTTCACTTGAAGAAATTAGTTCAATGGTAAAGAAAAATACTGAGCATTCGGATGCGGCGTATGAACTATCGCAAGCTAGTTTGCAACTATCGAAGAATGGTCAGGATGAAATGAATACTTTAGTTAAAGCGATGAATGAAATTAACGATGTTTCAAAAAAGATCGAAGAAATTATTCTTGTTATCGATGATATCGCGTTTCAAACTAACCTATTAGCCCTAAACGCCGCCGTTGAGGCTGCGCGTGCCGGTGAACAAGGTAAAGGTTTCGCTGTCGTTGCTGAGGCCGTGCGCGCCCTCGCTCAACGAAGTGCCGTTGCCGCTAAAGATATTACGTCCCTTATTCAAGATAGTGTTGAAAAGGTAAAAACAGGATCAAATTCTGTGAGCTCTAACGAAAAAACAATTCGCGAAATCAACGAATCTATGAACAAGCTTGGTCTAATTAGTAAAGAGATTGCCCAAGCTAGCCGTGAACAATCATCAGCTATAGAGCAGATTAACAAGGCAATGAATCAGCTAGATCAGGCGTCTCAGTCCCAAGCTAATTCGTCACAAAAAGTTTCGGATCAGTCGGGCCGTCTACACGATAGCTCGCAGAGTTTAGAGAAGCTGGTTAAAGATATGGATTATATGATATATGGGAAGGCTTCTTAGCTTTTTTTGAAAAACTTGCCCGACAGAAAAGTGACAGTTTAGTAATCTCAAATCTTGGCATAAAACGCATCCAGGTTTAAATTTAGGGTGGGCCGGGGTATGTTCAAATTATTTACTGTCGTAGTCAGTCTATTGCTGACGCTTGAGTCTTTAGCAACAAGTTCGATGTGTTTGTCTTTCTATAAAGTCTCGTCGTCTCAAAGCGTAGTGTCCGCCATTGAAGAAACGTTATATATTGGCGTGCCAATTTCTGTTAAACCGTTTAGTGCAAATGGAAATAGAAATTCTTTATGGTTAGTGACGTTAGAAAATCCAAAAACTAAACAAACGGTGACGGCTCTATTCAAGCCGCGATTTCCAGGTGATGGGGACGGATGGAATCGTGTAACGATGGAATATGCGTCATATGAAGTCGCTAAATTACTGGGAATGGAGAATATTCCGCCAGTGGCTTATCGGTATAACCTGACCATCAATGGCCAGTTTTTTCATGAAGGATCAATTCAGTATTTTGTAAAAGGGGCCACTCTTTTAAAAGAAGTCGAGAAAAATGATTGGAATGTAGATCCTGAGCATTTTATTTCTGACGCTCGTGTTTTAGACGTTTTATTGCAGAATCCTGATCGTCATGCCGGGAATTTTATCATTGGTCCGCATTGGATTGATGGAGCTCGAAAACCTTTCCTAATTGATCAGGCTGCGAATATGAGGAAAGGTACAAATATGCGTCTTTCAACTAAAGGCCCTTTTAACGATAAACTTATTACGGAATTTAATCCCAAAACAGTTCAAAAGTTGCGTGAGTTGACGGCAAAAACCTTGGGGATTACGTTTCCTTTTATGACATCGGACGAAGTACAGCGAGTACTTCATCATCGTGATGGTATTATCAAATTTATTGATAGTCGTTCTTCGGACAAATAGGATTCAGTGGGCAGTCTTCACATTGTGGGTTGCGTGCTTTGCAAATTTGTCGACCTAGAAAAATCATTTGATGCGACAATTGAATCCAATTTTTCTTAGGAACTAAAGCGATCAAGTCTTGTTCGATTTTCTCTGGAGTTTTATTCTTAGTAAGGCCTGTGCGTTGACTGATTCGACTCACGTGAGTATCGACAACTATTCCGTTTGGAATTTTAAATGCGACACCTAAAACAACATTAGCTGTTTTTCGTCCTACGCCGGCTAGCGCCACTAACGAATCTACGTTGTTTGGCACTTGGCCGTTATGTTTGTCACAAATATCCTGGCAGCATTGTTTTATATTTTTGGCTTTATTTTTATAAAACCCAGTTGATTTGATAAGCTCTTCAATTTTTTCAATTGGGGCTGTTGCCATCTCGGCGGGGCCGGGAAATGCACGAAATAGAGACGGCGTTACCTTGTTGACTCGTTCGTCCGTACATTGAGCTGATAGAATAGTGGCAATTAAAAGTTCAAAGGGGTTTTTGTGAGTCAGCTCGCAGTAAGCATCGGGATATTTCTTATAAAGTCTTTTTAAAGTCTCATCAGGATTTGTTGATTTAACGAATTTTTTCTTTTTCGCCATCGCGCGGATTAAGAGCCAAAGTCGCCAATAGCTTCTACCGGGCAACCGCTCATAGCTTCTTGGCAAGCAGCTTCTTCAGCCGGATTGTCTGGTTGTTTTTTTACAAAGGCATGACCGTCTTCAGGGTGCATCGCAAAATTGTCTGGAGCTGATAAAATGCAAGCGTCGCAAGCAATACATGACTGGTCTACGAACATTTTGCCTTCAGCGTTTTCTTTCCATTTTTGCTTTAAATCTGCCATAGCCACTTCTTATAACTTTAGCCTAGGGCCGAGTCAATAGGTCCTACGGACTCCGGTCTTATATTTGGTGATAAACAGGAGAAAACCTCTGAAAGCCTGAAATTTTTAGTTATAATAAATGAAAGGGGTGGCCATGCTCGAAGGACCTAAGGTTCCAAACGAAAAAGAATATGAAAAAGTACTAGAGTTTCTGAACCACAAGCTTCGTCCCGAGCACGGTTGGTCTATTGATAAAGAGTACCCTACGGCGCTTAATTTGGCCAATAGGCACAATATGAATATCGTGGTCAGTGATGATAAGATTGTTTCACACGCAGTATTAAAACCTCTGATTGTGAAGTCCCCACATCTAATTTACAAGATTGGCGCCATTGGATCGGTGGTAACAGATGAAGATTACCGCAATCAGGGGCTATCGCATAAAATTTTAAATGAGTCTCTAAGCTTGGCTAAGCAGCAGAATTGTGATGTCGCGATATTATGGACTAACCTTTACGACTTCTATCGTAAGTTGGGATTTGAGTTAGGTGGTTATGAGATCTCGTTAACATTTGAACGACAGATGGCCTATGACTACACTCAGTACAAATATTCTAAAGACAAAAACGTCAGCCCGGAAGCCTTGGCTAAGATTTATTCTCAGCATTCGGTAGCGACGATTCGATCTCAGGACGAATTTAGAAAATTCTTAGCAATTCCTAACACGCAACTGTATACAATTTGGAATTTAAATGGAACTCTTGCGGGCTATGCGATCGAAGGAAAAGGGGCCGATTTAAGTAATTACATTCACGAATGGGGTGGGTCCGTTACGGCAATCAAAAATTTATTAGGCTATATTAGTCATGTTAAGAATCATCCTTTTAACTTTATTGCGCCAAAACACTCTGTAAATTTAATTAACGAGTTAAAAAAATACGCAGATTTTGTGAACGAAGGCTATTTGGGAATGATTCGTATTACAAATTTTGACGGCCTTGCTATGAAGATCAAAAAGGCATTTAGAAATGTGGGCGTATCCGACTTTGTTTTTGAAAAAAATCAAGACTCGATCTTATTTGGATGTAATGGGGATTTGTATACAATTGAATCTGAAAAGGATTTGGTGCCACTATTGTTCGGTCCAATCGATTTCGATACTCAAGATATTTTTAAGGCCGAGACCGCGCAAAAACTAAAAACACTTTTACCACTACCTTTATGGATTTGGGGCTGGGATTCAGTATGAAGTTAGTTGCGTTCCTTGCGGTATTTCTGGTTCTATCTTCGTGCAATCAAAATAAAAAATTAGAAGAAGATTTGGGGCCGAGAGTGACTCCAGAACAATATGAAAAAGCCGTAGTTGAATCATGGGGCGATGATAATATCCTATCGATAAAAAAAGACGACTATGCTTATATCGAAAAAAGTATTTCATTAAATTACGGACCGATGCAAAAGTCCTTTGGTAAAGCTATGACCGTTACCAGTATTGAAAATGCTGCTGATGTCGTTAAGAATCACCTCGTCATTCAATCTGAAGAAATTCAGAATGGGACACAGTCTAAATTATCTACACGTGAACGAGTGCTAGCTGTTAAAAAGACCACGGCGCAAAGTCAAAGTGTGCGAATGAAAAACCTAGAAGATGAAATTCAGGCGACGCCATTTGAAAACTTCTTGGATACGTTGGGTCTATGCAGTATTTCGACTGTGGAATGTTATAATTTAAAAATTGAAGACTTTGAAGAAGCTGTTCCATTGGAAGTTCAAGATAACAGTTGTCGTTTTTTTGAAGGTTGTAAATGGAAAGGTAAGAAAGTTTCTTTCGTCATTCGTGTCTCATACAAAGAAGATGGTTCTAGCGAAGTAAAAAAACAAAACAATATTATTTCGTTCAAAATAGTTCACAATATGCCGTACTTGTTTAAGATGGTGGAGTACTGTTTCGAGGGGTTATCTGAATACCAAGGGCAAAAATTCCCGGTTAAGGTCTGTACTCAGGTCAAAGACACGATTCGTGGACAATAAAATTAAAACTTAAGTCTATTCAGTTTGTCTCATTACTGGCCGATCTGGTTAGTAATGAATATCAAGAGTGTACTAAACCCTAACACGATTAACTCGGTTAAGACTGTCGATAAAATGGAACGGACCATTCAGTCGGATTCTACACATGATCGTGATCCAAATAGTAACCCAGGGTATGAACAGAATAAAAAAAATAACCAGCCGCTGACGGAAGAGGAAATTAAAAATGCTCTTGAGCATTTAAAAGGATTACCTTTTGTGAAAGAACACGGTTGGACAATTGAAATGCATGCTGAAGGCAACATTCGTTTTGTTTTAGTGAAAGATGCCACTGGAAATATCATTCGCCGTTTCCCTGAGGCTGACTTGCGTACACTACCTGTCGACCTTGACGATAAAAAAGGTCAGCTCCTTAAAAAAACCGCCTAACTGGCGTCAATCCTGCAAATTCAATAAAGCATGGTGTATTCAGGTGTTAAGCGCTTTTCTAGTGCAATTACGTTCGCGCTAGCTCTTATCGTGGTGTCGATCTTTTTTACACCACTGTCCGCTTTTGGGGATCGCCATTCTTGCTATTTTTTCTATAATCCTAAAGCCGCCCAAGAGTTTATTGATAATGCGAATTTATCAGACCTGGCGCGGATTCAAGGTCAGTGGTTTGAAATCGTTGTGCCTCGTTACGAAGGCGATCAAATCTCGTTTGAATACAAGAAAGTTTCTAAATGGGAAGCTGTTGAAGACTCGTTTGCAGAGATAGGGATTTACGAACGTCAGGTGGCGACAGCCAAATTGGACGAGTACGTAAAAGGCTTTAAAAATATCACGCGACATTTCGCAAAAGTAGCGCAAACCCAACGAGCTACGATGAAAGCGCGAATTAAGGATATTAATTCTTTGAGAAATAAAATCATCGATCGAGCCAAAGATTACACGGCTCAAGGGAAGGTGTTCACGTTCGAACGTTTAGATGACTTTATCGGAGTGCGTTTGATGATAGAGCCCGATACGATTCTTTCGCGGATAATTAAAAACCGTGAGGGTGAAGATAATGCTTCTTTTCGTCGCTACTTCGCAAAAGAGTTAGGTTTTAATCCCAACACCGATGCTATTAGCAAAGTGGAGTTTAAAGGCGGTGTTGCAGACAATGCTAAGGGAAAGTTTTATAGAGCTGTCCACATTACGGTAAAGATGCCAGATGGTATTCCCGTCGAGGTGCAATTGATGTCAAAAAATACGGCGATCTGGCATGAATGGGATCATCCTAAGGTTTATAAATCTGGGCGCACAGGGGCTGAGTTGCTACGTCTTAAAAAGTATTCGCAGCTTTGGATTCGTCTCATTAATACATTCGAGGATATTAAAGTGGGCATACAGCCAGAGACATCGTTGCATACCTTGTTAAACGAATTTGGATTTCCGGTAAATGGCTCTCGTCCAGTCATTCAAAGCTCTAACAGCTGGTTGTTATCGTTAGATATGGCTCTAGCTCGGTTGTTAGAGATTTCTCCTGAGGATCGCTTTTTGGGGAACACCAGCGTGCTCTCAGCGAGCACGCAGAGGTCACTCATTCGGCAGCTCGCGATTCCTATAATTTTTCAGTAAAATCAATAACATAAGACTTTTTCCTTGCATAATTTTTAGGAACTATGCTAAAGATCACATTTGCACCTGAACTTCAAAAGGAATTGGACATAATGCTATATCAGTGGCTCTACTCGCTCAGTAACGAATTTTCGGCCTTAAACATTTTCAGATACATCACAGTCAGAACATTCATCGCTTTTTTTACCGCATTTTTCTTGAGCTTAATTTGGGGACCGATCTTTATTCGTCGACTTATCGAGCGTCATTATGGTCAATCAATTCGCGATGATGGTCCGCAAACCCACAAAAAGAAGTCAGGAACACCAACGATGGGTGGTGGTTTGATTTTATTATCCACTTTGATTCCGTGTTTCTTATGGGTGGATATGCGTAATCCCTTTGTTTGGGCGGTATTATTAGTCACTTGGGGATACGGAGCCATCGGTTATATTGATGATTACTTAAAAGTAAGTAAGAAAAACACCAAAGGTCTATCAGGCAAAATACGCTTACTCGGAGAATTTTTAATTGCTGGAGTCGCACTCTACGTTTTGATTGCTCATTACGACTTATCAACTCGAGTCGTATTTCCATTCGTAAAAGATCTACAATTTGATTTAGGTTATTTCTATGTGGCGTTTGGGTCCTTAGTTATTGTAGGTACAGCGAATGCTGTTAACTTGACAGATGGCTTAGATGGGTTAGCGATTGTTCCCGTTGTTATTTCAGCGACGACATTAGGTTTGTTTGCGTACGTGGCCGGTCACTCGGGAATTGCCAGTTACTTGCAGATTCCGCACGTGTCGGGAGCCGGTGAATTAACTCCAGTAGCAGCGACGATCGTAGCCGCCGGTTTGGGATTCTTATGGTTTAATACCTATCCAGCCCAAGTCTTTATGGGTGACGTCGGTAGTTTGAGCTTGGGAGGCTTCCTTGGCACAATGGCCGTGTTAACTAAAAATGAAATTCTGATGGTGGTATTGGGCGGTGTTTTTGTTGTAGAAGCATTAAGTGTGATCACTCAGGTAATTTCTTTTAAATTGACGGGTAAACGTATTTTCAAAATGGCACCGATTCATCATCACTTTGAATTGAAGGGTCTAACGGAAACAAAAATCATCGTTCGTTTCTGGATTATCTCCATCCTACTTGCAGTATTAAGTTTAGCGACATTAAAAATTAGATAGAAAGAGGCAATATGTATAAAGAATTATCGGAATTAAAGGATAAGCGCATTCTAGTTGTAGGGTTAGGTAAGACGGGTGTTTCGTTATGCCACTTCCTAACTCAGCATGGCGCTCAAGTAACAGTAACAGATCACAAATCAAAACCAGAATTATCTGCGCAGCTAGAGCCTCTAGAAGGAATGCCGATCAAATTCGAATTAGGATCGCATTCTCCAAAAACATTCTTACAACAAGATCTTGTTATCTTGAGCCC
>DDTZ01000165.1 GCA_002344565.1 Bdellovibrionaceae bacterium UBA2351
CTTAACCAGTGAATTCGGCCCTCTGCTTGGCGGGGGGCTTTCGGTGGGTTATGGTCGGGGTAACCTAATACGATTCCGCACAACAATTCTAATTCGCCGGTTTTTATTTGCGGATCATTTTTCAACCCCAAAAATTCTATAACGTCGTCCTTGATTTCCAATGGTGCGCCCATCGTGCAGCAACCTAGGCCTTCCACAAAACACGCCAAATTTAGATTCTCTACCGCCATATAAACACTACCGATGCTGGTAAGATATTTTTCATCAGTTGAATTATGAGAAAAAGCAAAAATCAAAACGGGTGCGTCACCCAGTGTAAAGAAAAAGCGCTCGGTAAAATCGTACAATGACGGTTTAAGTCTTTCTTTTAAAATATCTTTGATTCTGAGCCATGATTTTTGTGAGTGTTTTAGGTATTCATCGCGCTTTTTTCCTTGAACCACATAAAAACGCCAGTTCTGTCTATTTTTTCCCGACGGAGCCTGCATCGCTGCAGCCAGCAATCGATCTAAAACGTCTTTTGGAACGGGATCTTTTTTAAATTTACGTATTGATTTTCTATTTTCTAAAAGCGTGTAAAAATCATTTTTTTCTAACATGTTAGAATCGTATATCCGTTGAGCAGATCTGTAAATAAAAAGGCGAGTAGCATGCCTTGACATAAATTATGTAAAACCGATATCTGTTAAATTACTGTGCTTGGGGTTGGCGGATGAAAAAGAAAAAAAATGTCGTGCGATGTGAATGGGCTAATGGATCGGATATGATGGCAGAATATCATGACACGGAATGGGGACTTCCTGTTCATAGTGATCGTCAGCATTTCGAATTTTTGATCTTAGAAGGGGCGCAGGCGGGTTTAAGCTGGGCGACTATTTTAAAACGTAGAAAAGGATACGCCAAAGCTTTTGCGAATTTCGATCCTAAGAAGGTTTCGAAGTTTACGAAAGCCAAAATAAATTCCCTACTTAAAAACGAGGGAATTATTCGTAATCGCCTAAAAGTAGAATCTGCCGTTCACAACGCGAAACTGTTTTTAGGTATTCAAAAAGAATTCGGTTCTTTTGATCAATACGCATGGCAATTTGTGGGTGGTAAACAAATAAACCGCAAACGTAAAGGGATGAGCGACTTTCAGGCGACATCGCCTGAATCAGATGCGTTTTCCAAAGATTTGAAAAAGCGTGGATTTAAATTCGTTGGCTCTACCGTTATCTATGCTCATATGCAAGCCGTGGGTATGATAAATGACCACTCTGTAAAGTGCTTCCGACATAAAGCGTGTTAATATAAAAAAATAGGGTTAACATAAGGTTTTGGCTTTTTGGGCCCCCAGATCCTTGATTTTTCATGCTGACAGTCGATTTCTAGATTGTTAATACTAGTCAATGACTTCAACACTAGATCTTTGGATCGAATATATATTACGTTTTTCTCACTTGGTTGCCGGGATTTCTTGGATCGGTAGTTCGTTCTACTTCATATGGCTTGATAGCAGTTTCTTGCCTCCAGAAAAACCACGTCACAACGTGGAAGGTGAAGTCTACATGGTTCATGGAGGTTTTTACTATCAAGTGGATAAACGAAAAATTTATCCCGGTGAAATTCCAAAAACTTTGCATTGGTTTAAATGGGAGGCAACCCTAACTTGGATCACAGGATTTTTCTTATTTGCATTTTTGTACTATCTAAAGGGTGCTACTCTTTTAATTAATCCGGAAGCTTTAGCGCTGACACAATTTCAAGCGATTGGTTTAAGTTTGGGTCTAATTATTGGTTCTTGGTTTGTGTATGATTTGATTTGGTATCCGAATTTAATCAGAGCAAAATCCATCAGTATTTTTCTTTCTTTAGGCTATTTCGTGGGAATGGTGTACGGACTGACTCGCATTTTCAGTGGTCGTGGGGCCTTTATTTTAATGGGCGTCATTATGGGAAGTCTAATGCTGCTCAACGTATGGGTGCGTATTCTTCCGGGCCAAGCTAAAATGCTCAAGGAAGCGCAGGCGGGACAAGTGCCTGATTATTCTGTGAGCTTAAAATCAAAAGTTCGCTCGGTCCATAATACGTATTTTATTTTTCCTGTTCTGTTCATTATGCTCAGCAATCACTATCCGGGTATTTACAGTCATCAGTACAATTGGATTTTACTTATTATTCTAAGTGTATCGGGTGCGTTGGTTCGTCATACAATGGTAACAAAGAATACCAAAGAGCGCTGGTTATTGATTCCCGCAGCTATCGGAATGATGGCGCTGGTATTTGTGAGTGCGATGCAACCCGCTCTGACAACATCTAGTGCGCCGAATCCTGAGCATCTTAATTATACCTACGTGAAAACTATCGTTGAGAACCGTTGTCAACGGTGCCACAGCACTCAGAACACGGATGAAAATTTTAAAGTAGCGCCTAAAGACGTGGTTTTGGAAACGGAAGATCAATTGATGAAGCACAAGGATCTAGTAATCAAGCAGGTGGAAACTAAAGTTATGCCGCTGGCTAATTTAACAGCGATGACGGATGAAGAGCGGACATTGCTAGTGAGCTGGTTGAAAACAAAATAGAATTTCATTATTTAATTGGAACTTCTTTGATATAGTTTGTACCGACTTTTTTGTAACCACCATTTTTGGCCATCTCAATCAACATTTCATTTTTTATATTTCCGCCGATCATGGTGACCGTTTCAATCTGAGGAGAATTTTGAAGCTGGTTAAGTATAAATTTTAAAGCAGCGGTAAATGTCTTAGCCGACAACCAGTCGGGCCCAGAATTTCGTTCTCCGATTTCTAATTGGCGAGTTTCAACTTCCTTCATAACTAGGCTGATTTCAAAATGAAATTGTTTTTTAGAGATTTTGGATCGAGTCGCAAAATAGCCAAGCCCATCCAAGTAAAAATCATTTTTAGCTCCGGAAGTTATCAACTCCATGCCTTCTTGGATTCTTAAAACGTCTTCATGGTTCCAGAGTCGCGCGATCAGGCGTGGGGACAATCTAAAAAACGCGTCATTTAAAACATGAAACTGAGGGCTGAAAATTTCCTCAGATTTATTTTCCTTAGGCGAATAGAAATGTCGACATTGATTTGTATTGCCAGAGGCGTTTCCAAACCCGAAAAGGATAGAAAACGCTAAAAAGTACCCAAGCTTGGCAGAGTGTCTAACAAGCCGACAACAGAAATACGTGAGCTGCAATATAATCATGTGTCGGACTAGCACTGCTATATTGAGGCCAAATTTACACTAAAAACCTAGTAAACCATCACCCGGTGTATGCCGCCATCCGGGAACACCTTAATTTTAATTTGCTGAAACGTTTCAGAATTCGAGATGATAAACTCTTTCTTGTTTCCTGCAAACGCTTTAACCGTGGTTTTTGGGGCGAGTTCGATCCAGGTGTCACCCTTAAGGCCTTCGATACTGACCGCGGACGGGTTATTGTTAACAAAGTATTTGAAATCCAAAACAACGCGTTTGACGGGCGCCGGTTTTCCCATTTTCACCACGAGCTCTTCGAAATGTCCTGGTGTGCGACTACGCGCTGACTCGAAACCATCAAACATATGTATGGGCGGGAAAGGGGAAATCACCTGGTCCGCCGGTCCATAGTGCTGATTGCTGACGCTTACAAGGGCGCCACCGAAAGCCGACGACGTTAAGTTGATTGGCTTTTTCTTTTTCGCTAATCTTTCTGTATTTTTTGCGGATTCTTCTTCAGAGGGAACGAATGGAATCGTCAAAGGCTTGTGAGACTTAGGTATCACTTCATCAAAACGCACGCACGTGGCGTCTTCAAAGGCTTTATATTTTTTAGCTTCATCGGCTGGAAGTTCCGAATAGAGGCCTAGTCTTGAAAGTCCTCCATCTGGGAAGACTACTACTTTAATTTTCTGATACGGCTTTTCGCTGAGTTTTGAATCCTGCTTGATCTTTAGAGAGCCGTGACCCACGAGGTTTTTCTTAGGCAATAGTAAATCCCAGTTTTTCGCAGCGTTGTCATAACCGTAAATTTCAATCGCTTCTACTTGATTGCCGTCATGGTACTTAGTGGAAACATGAATATATCGAATAGGCCCTGCTTTACGCATTTCAAATTCTAGAGTGTGGCGATCGTTAGGATTGTGGCGAACGGATTCCCAGCTATCCATAACTTTTCCTTGAGCACAGAATAACTGCGGATCAAAGATGGGCTCAAACGAGCTTAGTAGATTGTCCGCTTGGGCAAAACGCTCATCCGTAACCGATAAGACTTTTGCACCCACGCCTAAATTATACCTAGCAAGTGGATCTGCAGGGCCTGTTTCGACAATAGGATCAGGACGACACGGATTGAACGCATCAAAGATTAGGGCTTTGTAGCCTCGATTTACGATCTGTTCTTGGGAGAATTTTTTAGGATCGAAATCAGTGTGAAATTTATCATAGGAAATGCCGGTAATTTTCAGAGTCCTAATCAATTCTTGTGCAACTTCAGCAATAAATGGAACCGCGCCATTGTCGCCATTCGCAAATATAACAAAACCAAGTCCCTGATCAGGCCCCGCATAACAGTGCAGAAATAGTGCGCGGAAGCCTTCGTTGGCTCCTTGGTGAATAATAATTTTATTTTCGCCGGCTTCGGCGATAAATATACCAAGGCCCATCAAGGCGCCCATGAACTCAAGACTGCCTTTATCGCGACCGTGTAACATCAATGCCGCCGTATCGTGAGAGATCGAGCCAGAACCTTCTAAGTTTTGGTACGCACGAGTTAGGTGAACAAGGAACTGCGCCATATCGGCAGAGGAGCCAAGGCCACCGGCCGCAAATGCTGGAAATTGTAAACGAGTACCCGGAACTTCTTTTTGGCCATCGAAGTAGCCGCATGCATAGTTTTTACCCGGAATATTTTTTAGATTAAACGTTAAGTTTTTTAATCCCATGTCGGCAAAGAATGGGTACGAAACTTCTTGAACGGTTTTCTTTGTAAGGCATTCGATTAAATGTTCCAGAACCAAGAATCCGCCACCCGAGTAGCTGAATTTCTTGCCAGGTTCGTTAAGAACGTTCACATCTTTTAAAAGTTCCGCCCATGAAGGCATAGGCTTATTTAACGGATGCCCTTGGACATAGTGACCATTAAGTGCAGTATGATTTAATAAATGTTCTAACGTGACCGCGTCGTTGCTGAGTCTAAATGAAGACCCCACTTTTTCAAAAACAGAATTTACAGACGCATCTAGTGCGATATTGTGCTTTTTAAAGAACTCTAAACAAAAGGCAGCCGCTAGGGGTTTACTTAACGACGCAATTTCAAACAGGGTATCAGATTGAACATGCCCTTCGCCTTTACGGCGTTCACCAAAGCTTAGTGTCTGAGTTTGATTAAACGCATTGATAGAGACACTCGCGCCAACGATTTTGTATTTCTCCAGAAGATCGCTAATTGCGTTGCGCGTATTATCCAGAGGATGTTCGATCATGCGCTTTCGAGTGATTTCCCACAGTGCTTCACGTGCGGCACCTAGTTCATCTTGCAATGATCGCTGCACGCGAGTTTTAAGTGCCGACAAAATTTCATCGGCAGATTTATCTTTTGCCGAAATTAAAAATTTAAAACCGAATTTTTCTAAATACTTTTGGCCTAGTTGTAACAATTCGTTTCGCTGGAATTCGCCACCCGCAAGAACTTTTTGCTGTTCAGACGCGGCTTGGGAGTCTAGGGTTTTTTTAGCTTCACCAATATTTCCATGAAAATATGCGGCATCGATAATATCGCTTTTTGAAAAACCTAAAATTAAGTTTTTTGCATATTTCGTATTTAAAACAAATCCCTGTGACATACTTTTCGCAAATTGCAGCGAGCCACAATGCTCAAAGTAATAGTTAAGACGTTCGACATACGCGTCGAGTTTAAATCGCCCAGGCATTAATTCTTGCGCCGTGGCCCACGGATTGTGAGCGTCGCGAATAGATTTAATTGTAAACGGCAAAAGCAATTCTGTCGCAAATTCTGGTGGTTTTGAATCCGTCATTAATTGCAGCATCAGTTTCATCGCAATTGGATACCAGCGAGCTGTTTCCGCCGTGTACTTGACTTGGACGATTTTATCTGGATTAGAGAGATCTTTACGAATAAAGTGCATTTCTTCATGAACGATCTTGATAAATTCAGCTTTATCGAATCGGCCATGATACAGTTCATGCCAAACTTCCCATCGTGAACGTTCGGCCGTAGCTAGGTCGTCCATCACACGCACGGAAACCCCGTTAACGTGCGCAGGAAGAGCCACGCATCCATTTCCACTTAACCAGTCAGTGATGTATTGCAGAGATTGAAATACGTTGTAGCGAATTTCATCAGGATGATTGTTGGCGATAAAATCGGATTCTTTAATATCCGCAACGATTAACGAGCGCACATAATTTTCATCGGATTCAGATAAGCCTTCAATGTCGGGTCCATGAATGAAATCCATAATTTGCGTGTGATATGAGGGTTGTAATAGCGATTTCACTAACTCATCTAACCCCGCGCTGTTGCCGCCTTTATGTAGACGCCAAGCTTCAACTAATGCTAGTCCCAAACGAACAAAGTCAGGGTGGGCCACCCAAAATCCAGATAGATCGCGTTTCATTTGAGTGATTACGTCTTTAATGAAACCAAGCAATGTCATTTGGAATGAGGGTGATTGAGGATCTGAGTCTAGAGGTAGAATGCCATACATTCCGCCGACCTTAATACCACCCCGGCCGCCGACAACATTGGCTAGCAAGTGATGGGAGGCTTTAATATACTTAATTACAATATTTGGATCCGCTTTAACTGGAATTCGGTAGTGCGAATCTTCTTTGAAAATTCGCGCAGTAGATGCCAGGAAATCATGCCAGCCCAGTGATGCACCGACAAAATAGGGATGAAGGGCATCAATTATCTCGTTCACGCGAACGATTGCGCGGGGATTTTCTAGTACGATCATTAGCCGTACTGAACCAAGGGTATAGGAGGAAAACTCCGCTTTAATCATTTTTTCCGCGGTTGAAACCATTTTCGCAATATAAGCGGCTTCTTCTTCATTTTCTAATTTAGGAACATAGAAACATAAGGCTTCTGGTTTATTCCAGTTTTTGAATAAATGCAGAGCAAAGTCATACATATGCATAGGAATTGGGTTTTTATCTTGGAATAGGAATGTGCAAGGCAATGCTAAGCCTGGAAAACGTTTAATCGGTAAAGCCAGGTGGTCTTTTTCTAGATCATAGTTTTTGCCTTCGCCAGTGACTTTTAATGTTTTATCAAAACACGCAGTTAAGTTTACTGCGGCATCGATCAAATCCGCACGCATGGGCGTTTTTGAGTCCTCATCGTCTGCGCCCCATTTAGGGTTGTGGACTTGAGTTTTTAATAACTCCTCGACGATCTTCGGTTCATTTCTAATTTTGCGATGATACGAATTCATCGCATTGATCGCCATTTTTGCACTATCTGGCGGGCCAAATAGGGTAACGTGGGGGCCTTGCAAGTAAGGCGGAATAGCTGCTATGGGAGCGCCTTTCGCGTTCATATAGTTTTTATCTTTGGCACCCAAAACAATACGGCCTTGATGGTCCTCTAAGCCAATAATTGTTTTATAGTCGGCATCAGTGATTTCACGCTCAAGAGATGTGTTAAAGTCTGAGCAGGCTTTAGTGCGTTCATCGATAAATTTTCTATCGATTCGACGCTGTTGAAGCACTTTCTTCAAATCATCTTTCGTAGCCAGATAAAGTTCTGATAGAAATTTTAATGAGCTTTCTGTTTCTAAACCACCACCGGCACCGACCTCTACCATATTCTGTACGCCTTTTACAGTATGGGAGTTTTTTAATAAATGTTCGGCTAATGACGGTGGGATATAGTCGTGATAATAATCAATTTCAAAAAAGGGTTTCATGGACTAACTGCCTCGGTAAGTGCTGTACCCATATGGGCTAAGTAAAAGAGGAACGTGATACTTTCTTTTCGTGTCCGTGATATTAAATGCCACAGGTACCGCGAGAAAGAACGGGGTTAAGTTTTGTTTTTTAAAATAATTTTCGATTTCAAACGTTAGACGATACTGGCCTTCTTCAAAAGGGCATTCAAAATTAATGCGCCCATCGGCATTCGTTTGATCGTATTTTAGTGCAGCCCAGGTAGTTCCCGATAGTTTTTCTAAAGTTACTTTTACGTCATTGGCTGGTGTGCCTAAATTGATATCTAAGATATGAGTGCTAATCATTTTACGATCCTTTGGTTTCTAAAAGCTTTGTTTTGTAGCTTAGCAATTGAGCCGCGATACTGACAGCTATTTCTGGAGGTGTGTTATCGCCAAAGTCCAAGCCGATCGGGCAATGCAGGCGTAAGAGTGCGTCTTCAGATACTCCACGCTGACGAAGTTCAGCGCGAATTTTCTCGCCTTTCATTTTAGAGCCGATAACGCCTAGGAATGCAAAACGCGTATGCTGCTTGAGTGCTTTTTCAAGAACAGGCACATCCGCCGCATGCCCTTGAGTTAACGACATTAGAAATGTACCGTCCGGTAGACTATCCACATGGGATGATATATTTTCTGAAAGGATTTTTTTAATATTAAAAGAATTCGGTAGTTTATCAACCCATTCTGGGCGATTGTCGAAAACTTGAACCTGACATGACCAGGTTTGCATAATTCGGCAAAGTTCTTGGGATACGTGACCTGCGCCAAATACGGCGACGGACCAGGTACTAAAGAACTGCGTATCGAAAAATAGGCTAACTTCTCCACCACAGGTCATTCCAATATCTTTTTGTAGATTATATGTACTCATTTCTGGAGGGGATGTGTTCGTCAGCATGTCGACTGCTTTTTTAATGCAGAACGCTTCGATTTTACCACCACCAACAGTTCCGTAGCGGAGACCTTCCTTAGTCACAAGCATTTTAGCACCGACTTCTTGGGGGGCGCTGCCACGTGCATGTACTAAAGTAACAACGACGTGATCGATATGCTTTTGCGTAATTTCAGTTACGTGGTCGAGCCATACGGTCATGGTGCTAGCTCTTTCATCTTCATATAGATTTGCTCTTGAGTAGCTGGTATTTTTAATTTCACAGGTTTTTTAGAAACTGAAGCGACTGAATTTGGCTTATAGTAACTAAGAGCGTTCTTAACCGCTGACCAAACAGAAATTGCAAGTAGTAGCGGTGGTTCACCGACGGCTTTGCTTGCACGCACATTGCGTGTGTTCAGTTTATTGTCCATTAACTTACAATTAAAAATGCGAGGAATATCTTGGATGCTTGGAATTTTATACGTACTTGGCGAATTAGCCAGCAAGCGTCCGTTTTTATAAAATAAATTTTCAGTTGTTACCCAGCCCATCCCTTGGATAAATGCGCCCGTGACCTGACCGTGATCGATAGCTTCGTTGATTGGACGCCCTAGATCCATAAGAATTTCCGTCCGCAATACTTTAAGCTCACCCGTCCAACGATCTACAGACACTTCGCTTGCAGCAACGCCGTTCGTGAAATAGAAGAATGGATTTCCCTGACCTGTTTCTTTGTTATAGAAAATGCCAGGATATTTAAAGTAGCCTTGTTGAGTGAGCGACTGACGATTTAAGTACGCTTCTAGTACAAGCTCGCTAAATGAAATCGTTTCATTCGGATTTGATTTGTCGAATACTTTGCTGTTTTGAAATTCTATTGTCTCCCAGCCTTGAATAGATTCAATTTGAATTTCAGGCGCAGTGCCAGCGCCAGCAGTAGGTTTACCCCGCCAAGCCTTCGGACGTTCTAGCATTGCCTTGGCTACTTTAGCTAAGCGTTCGCGAATCCCTTGAGCGGCCGTCAAAGCCGCTTGGCAGTTTATATCGCTACCACTGGAAGCTGCTGTGGCTGACGTATTTGGGATTTTTTCTGTTGATGTCGTCATGACTTTTACGTCTTCAATTGGGATCGAAAAACATTCTGCAACGACCTGAGCGATCTTAATATTCACGCCCTGGCCCATTTCGGTCGCGCCTGTTGATACTTGAATAGACCCATCCATGTGCACATTCACAAGTGCGCTGCCTTGATTTAGGAAACGAGTTGTAAACGAAATACCAAACTTTACGGCCGTTACTGATAAACCACGGAAGGTCGAGTGGTTGCCAGCATTATGGATCTCGATATCGTGTCTCCAATTCTTGTACTGAGTTTGATTTTCAATATCGGCGAATAACTGAGGTAATACATTGTCTTCAATTTTTTGTCCGTACGGAGTGGTTTGATCTTTTTGATACGTATTGAGTTTGCGAATTTCCAAAGAATCTTTTTTCAAGAATACGGCGATGTCTTCAATAATTGATTCAATTGTAGCGACGCCTTTTGGGCCACCGAACCCCCGGAAGGCAGTGTTGGGAGGCGTATGCGTTTTACATACTTGGCCGGCCACTCGGAAGTTAGGAATAAAGTAGGCATTATCCAAGTGAAGCATGGCGCGTTCCATGATGGCCGTCGACAAATCGGCGTAAGCGCCGCCATCAGAAAATAGTTCCGCTTTTAATGCTGTAATTTTGCCCGCGTTATCAAATCCCACTTCGTAGAAATTTTTAAATGGATTGCGTTTTCCAGTCATGATCATGTCGTCGTCTTTAGTCAGAATTAGACGGGCAGGACGGTTCAGCTTTTGAGCGACTAAAGAAGCAAACACGGCGAACGGTGCCGCCTGAGATTCTTTACCGCCAAATGCTCCACCCATGCGTTTAACAACACACACGACCTGGTGGTGTCTTAGTCCAAGGGCTTCGGCAATTAGATGCTGTACCTCTGTTGGATGTTGCGATGAAGAGTGAACTTCAATTTGTCCGTCTTCTTTTGGATACGCGATAGAGGCTTGCGATTCCAAATAGAAATGCTCTTGTCCTGCAATTTCAATATCACCCTTTAATTTGTTAGGTGCAGAATTCAAAGCCGCATCAACGTCGCCACGATTGATTGTACGCAAGGGACCGATAAAGAATTTAGTGTTGATTGCTTTTTGTAAATCTAGAGTTGCTTCAAGCTCTTCAATTTCAAGTTTGATTTTAGCTTTAGCCGCATGAAACACATCGCGCTTAGTGGCGGCAATTATGGCGATTGGCTCACCAACAAATTGAACTCGGTCCTCGGCCAAGAATACCTGATCGTGAAAAATAGAGCCCCACAGGTTATGCTTTAAATCCTTGTGAGTGTACACACCAAGAACCTCCGGCATTGCCAAGCAGGCGCTGATATCCAGATTTTTAATTTTTCCGTGAGCGACGGGGCTATAGAACACATCAACGAAGACTTCGCCTTGAACTAATGGGCGATCATCCACATATTCCGCGGAACCGGTGACGTAACTGCGACCTGAATCGTGATAAGCAGATTTACTCATGAATTTAAATTCTCCTGCACGAAACGTTCAAATAAGTCTAAACACATTTTAGATCTAAATTCAGCGGAACCGCGCAAATCCGAAATCGGAGTGATACTTTCTGAAATTAATTTCTTAGCTTTGTTGATTAGAGCGTCATTGATTTCCTGGCCTTCTAAAGCTTTTTCCACATTGAATAAGCGGAGCGCCTTAGGACCTACGCCACCATAGGCAATTTTGGCCGTTTCAATTTTCTTGTTCTGTGTTTTAAAAATGAAACTTGAGTTTACACACGAAATATCTAAATCGCGACGTTGGGACACTTTAAATAAAGCGATCTTGTTTGTCGATGTGCTTGGTAACTTAAAGCGAATGCCAGTAATGAATTCGTCATCTTTTAGGTCGAAACTTTTGTAGCCTTTGATGAAATCATTTAACGCTACCGAGCGCGCGCCCTCAGATCCGAATAGTTCAACTACGGCATCTGCTGTTAATAAATAGGGAGTTGTATCCGCAATAGGCGAGCCATTGGCAAGGTTACCTACTAGTGTCGCTGCATTTTTTATCTGAGGTGAAGCAAAGATATTTAAAAACTGGGCAAATTTTGGACTTTTGTCTTCGAGGAATTTTTGCAATGAATTTAGATTCACGCGAGCCCCAACGACAATCTGATCCGCGTCTTTACGAAGATCATACATTTCGGGGATCAGGTGTAAGCTCATTAAATGAATGCCGGGATTTTTTCCCTTGTTAATTTGAACACCGATATCTGTCGCGCCCGAAAACAGGCGGACCGAAGGGTGCTGCTTTTTATATTCGGCGGCCATGGTTAGGCTCGTGGGAGCGAAAAATTCCTTTTCACCGAACTTAATTTTGACAGGAACGTTAGATGCCATCGCGAAATCTTGTGTTAATTGAGAGTAATTATAACATGATTTCAACGGCGATACTTTTTTGGTATCAACTGCCATCGCAGCATTAATGATAGGCTGATAGCCCGTGCAGCGACATAAATTTCCTGTAAGATAGTTTTTTACTTTCTGTTCCGTAATGCCTGTCGTGTTTTCGTACATGCCAGAAAGTGCCATTACAAAACCAGGAGTACAGAACCCACACTGACCACCAAAATTTTTAATCATAGCATCTTGTACTTCGGACAAATGTTTATTTTGAGCAAGTCCTTCGACACTAATGACATGAGACATATCCATCAAAAACGAAGTGCTGATGCAGGAATTGATGGCCTGAAATTTTTCAGATTCAGCAGAATGACGACGGTGTAAAACTGTGCAGGCGCCACAGTCGCCTTCGGCGCAAACGACTTTAGTACCCGTTAAACCGGCTTCGTAGCGCAACAGGCTACTAAATGGCATGAACGCTTGTTCACCACTAATTTTATGAATTTTCCCATTGATGGTTAAGACTATGTAGTCTCTAACTTTCATACAGTCTCCCTTATGGATCATATCCAAAGAGCGTTTTATAAGAATTAATAACTGATCTTATCTATTTTAGATGACCAAATTTGAAATACTTTGAGCGCTTCCTCACGCAACATAGCTTCCATAGGAATTTTTCGTTTATCGAGTGATTTTGGAATTTCTTGATAAATAAAATCGTCGTCGAATTGAATAGCTGCTGCATCTGTTTTGGTATTAGCAAAATAAATCTTTTCAATGCGGGCCCAATAGATTGCAGAGAGACACATTGGACATGGTTCACAACTAGTGTAGATTTCACAGCCCTCAAGATTAAATGTATTTAACTTTTGGCACGCTTGACGAATCGCTTCGACTTCCGCGTGTGCTGTAGGATCATTGTTAGTGGTTACTTTATTCCAACCTTCACCTATAATAACATTATTCTTCACAACTACGGCGCCAAAAGGCCCACCGTTCAAAGAGACGACATTGTTCTTTGATAACTCAATGGCACGCCTCATAAAATCATTCTTTTGTTTCATTTCAGTAGAGTTCATAATCTACTGATTTGCTCATCAGATCAGACTTTTTTCAAGAGAAATCGCGTTAAATAACAGAGTGCCATGCTTCGAAGCAAAGCTGCGGACGACCCTCCGCAGGTCTAATTCACATAGTTGTTATTATAAATAATCTGCAAAAGCGTTTCATCCTTCTGCAAATATTTATAGCCATAAGAAGCAAGATAGTTGCTGGCTTCCTGGCGTTCAGGGCTTAAATAGATGGCAAAACGGGAGAGTTCTGGAAACGAGAACGGCTTTTTTTGCCAGCGGATACCGGTATCAGACGGGCCGGCATTTGTGATGTAAATCACCTCTGATGTCATTCGTGCAATTGGGCAACTGCTTTCCGTGATTTTTGTTTCTTTTGCATAAGGACTTTTGAGTGCGGCGCTTAGTTTTTTTAACAGATATTTTTGTTCATCTAGAGGTAAGTTTACAGAAAGCTGTTTGCTGCGATCATTAACGAAGTTAATGGTTTCGTCGGAACGACAGTATCCGGCGATCCATACCCATTTTCCAGCAGGAAGTCCTATGGTTTTAGATTCCACCAACTTCGGATAGCCGCTATGGAAGGCAAAATCTTTTTCCAGACGTGCGATATCGAGTTTTGCTTTCTTTTTTACTTTATGACTAGCAAGTACAATCACCTGGGGTTTTGTTTCCGCTAGGGATAATAATCCAAAAAGAAAAATAGAAAGTACTTTTTTAAACATAAGTCCTTTATTTACTAACAACAGAAGTAAGGTTGGCGGCAGCACCTTGAGAAATTAAAATGTCATCTTCGATGCGGACACCACCCACATTTAACCACTTTTCAGCTTCTGCAAAGTTAATTAAATCTTTGTACTTCTCGCGATTCGTCACATCGTTAATAAGCGTCTTAATAAAATAGCAACCGGGTTCAACCGTGATTAACATATTCTCTTTGAGCGGGAAATCGACGCGAACACGGGCGCCGGCATATACCTTTGGATTCAAATTTTCCTCGTGGCCGGTGTCGCGTACTCGTAAGCCCACTAGGTGTCCCACGCCGTGAGGATAAAATACGGCAATAGCGCCCGTATCTAGTAGTGTATCAATATTGCCTTTCATAATGCCCATAGACACTAGGCCTTCAGCGATCACTTTAGCTGTGAGCCGATGAATTTGATTCCATTCGACGCCGATTCTGCTTTTGTCGATGGCTTGAGTTTGGGCGCTGAGTACAAGGTCATACAAGGCCTGCTGTTGAGATGAAAATTTGCCGGACGCTGGATATACGCGTGTGATATCTACGCAGTAGTCATTAATCTGAGCACCGGCATCGATAAGAACCAGTTCGCCGTCTTGCACTTTTTTAAGAGTCGGAATAGCGTGCAAAACCGCCGCATTCGATCCAGAACCAACAATAGAATCGTAAGGGGTTCCATGAGCCCCGTGCCGTTGAATTTCGGCCTCGAATTCGATTTGAATCGCACGCTCTGTAACCCCGGGACGAATAAATGATCTAATTTTTTCGTAACCTTTGTTCGCAATCTCAGCGAGCTCGCGTACTAATTTTACTTCGTCGGCATCTTTGATTCGACGGCATTGATCAAATTTTTCTTTCAGGGAAAGTTTCAATGCTGAGTTTTGAGTTAAATGAATTTCAGCCTGTTCAGAGAATTGTCCTAGGCCAATTACGTTTTTAAATTTATGCTGTTTCAAAAAAGTAGGCAATGTGGCTACGTCTGAACCATTAAATGTGAAAGGTTCCATGCCTTCCCATATACTTTCATCTTTAGTAACCGGCTGAATGAAGTCTTTCCAGCCTAGTTCTGGCGAATAAAACACGACACCATGATTACGGCGATAGCCGGAAAGCCAGTAATAAGAAGGGTGAGGAAGGAATGGGTAAGTTTGATCTAACCCTCCCGGTTTAGTCGTCGGCTCTCCGCAAAAGACAAGTACACAGTCCTGAGGTGTAAGAAGTCGCTTCCATTCCGGCTCTAGGCGAGCACGTCTTTGAGTAATTGTGTTTTCACTGAAAATCATCATATATGGATTCTTTCCTAAACAGGTTAGTAAATCTAGATCTAAGTAGAGTATCCTTTTTATTGGGCATCGTCTAGAATGTTATTATGATTCATGCATTATTTGTTTTAATTTTTTCGTTTGTTGTTGGTCAGTTAATCATCTGGAAGACTAACCAGAAATTTTCCGTTAGCCGGGATCCCGCAGCTATTAGGCAAACCTACGATTTCACAAATTTAAATGGAAATGCGCTAGATATCGCACTTAAACAAAAAATGCTGGGTGATATTGAGGTTGTTAAGACAGCGGATAATTTTGGAATTTCATTTGGACATTTTGCATTTTCAACTTCGGATGGACAAAAGTTTTTGGGATGTGAGTACTACGAAAAAGTTGTTGCCGTTTTTGAAGCCGAGGGTGCGGCGGCCAGCGGTAAAAAATCGACAATGGAAATTTCCGGTCCATGTAAATACTCTGAAAATCTAACTAAAATTCAAGCCGCGCTTATTCCCATTAAAAAAATTATGAACGATACGCCTCAAGATGGCGAGATGAGCTTCCAGGGAGATATCCCTGTAAATGTGAAATTTCAAAATTTGACAGATTCATGGCCAACACAATGGAATTTGATTAACGTCAGAATGGAGTCTCCTCAGTACGTATTTATTATCGATCGTAACGAGATTTCGAAAATTATGGGACAACCCTTGCTGATCTCTGTTCAATAAGTTAATACGCTTAAATGATTTTCCCTTCTGTAAAACCGCCGTACTGGGCCCCCGAAGGCCATTCGCAGACGTTAGTGGCTCATCTAACTGGGCCCAAAATTTCTTTTCACGATGAAAATAAAAAATTAATACCATGCCTGGACGACGATAAACTATTAATTAAGTATCACCTGCGAGATCCTAAACGGTGGGTTTTATTAGCTCATGGATTGGCGGGAGACAGCGAATCGAAATACATCAAACGAATGACCCAGCATGCGATTGAGCGAAATATATCGGTATTGCGATTTAATCACCGCAACTGCGGGGAATCGTTGGGGTATGCTAAAAAGACCTACCACGCTGGTCGCGGGGAAGATATTTATGCTGCTGCCAATTGGATTCGTACTAATTATCCGGGTAGTGAAATTATCGTTGTTGGTTTTTCGCTGAGCGGGAATACCGTTCTAGATATGTTGATCCGTTTTGAAGATAAAATCGAAATAAAAAAAACGATTGCAGTCAATGCGCCCATTGATTTAACGGAAACTTCGGTACGTATCGCTCAAAAAGAAAACACTGTCTATAATCAGTATTTTGCGCGATTACTGCGAAACTTTAATTCAAACTTAGCGGCGGTGACTACAGATGGTTTGGGTCAAGCCATTCGTGACACTAAGGTGCCAGCATTTGCAACACTGGGCGATTACGATCAATTGTTCGTGGCGCCTTTGAGTGGCTTCAAGGATGCTTGGGACTATTATAAACAGTGTTCTACTGTGGATCGTTTGGGTGCTATTCGATCACCCGTGACTTTGCTGACTGCCAAAGACGATCCTATTATTCCGTATCAGATTTATTTGAAAAAGAAGCTGAATCCAAATTTTCACTTTCGCTTAGAAAACACGGGTGGACATTTAGGCTATTTATCAAAAACGAAAACGCCACTGAATAGCAATCGTTGGATGGATTGGTACCTTATTGAGCACATCGAAGAGACGTTTAGAAAATAATGCCGTCAGGTTTTAATTCTTCTGCGGTTTTCCGCTCATCTTCATTTTGTACTGGGCCAATAAAAACATATTTCTTTCTGCGTTTCATTTCAGTCACAAGTGATTCATCCACTAACGGACGATTTAAGTACGAAACCGGAGCGATAAATACGTCGCCCCGAACAGAAATAGCCGATTCTAAATTCAGAGTAGAAAAGGATTTCACACGAGTCGCTTCTGAAATCGACGTTCCGTAGACCCACATTGGCTTTTGTTCTTTGACTGCTTTGATAACAATATCGATGGGTGAGTTAATAAGTACGCGATCACCTAATTTTTTCGTGTCTACAAACTTAACAATTTCTTTGTGGACGTCGGTTTCATTTGTCAAAATGTTGAAAACAAATTGAGTCGACGGAAATGCATCCACTACATTTTCTAACGGTATTAGTTCGGAATAAAATTCATTCAGTTCAGTTAGAGTGTAGTTGTGAGCGAATTTGCCTTTATATTTTTTCTTGTCGCGCGCCCACGTTGTAAACGCATCTAAATTGAAATTGTAATCAGAAACCAAATGGCGATCTGACGTCATATAAATATTTAACCAGACCATCATAGGTGCTTGGCCACTCGTTTTGTATTCATAAGACTGTTTTTTATCCGTACCTGATGCCTTCGGTTCAAAGTGTTCTTTATTAAAAATCACGATTGAAACCGGTTGCGCGATCGTCTTGGTGTAGTCGAAATAGGGATGCTCAAACTTCTTATAGGGTAGGGAAAGGCCCCAAAACCGAACGATAAGGCCGATTAACAACGTTATTGTAAGCGTTCCTAAACTAATCAAAATTAACCGCATATACCAGTCACATTCACAAGTTATTGATATTACTTGTATTTATATAAATAATATTAACCATTGTAGAAAATCAATATACGTATAAAAAAGACGTATTTAAGTTGAAAATTTTCATATTTTCATTTAGTTTTCAGCAGACTACGTACTTTTAAGATAGCTCTTAACGAACATTAGAGTTTTTAGCAAAGGATAATTGTTTGATCCGTTTGAGTCGTAAAATGGAATACGCTTTGGTGGCGCTGAAGTACATGGCTGGGAAAATTCCTGGCGAATTAACTTCGGCCAAAGAAATTTCAGATAAATTTCATACCCCCTTTGATGTCACTGCCCGGGTGATGCAAGCCCTTGCGCAAAAAGGACTTCTTAAATCTGAGTATGGTCCACTCGGAGGGTATTCGATCGCCAAGGATTTGAGTCGTGTCTCATTCAACGATCTTTTAGAGATGATTGAAGGACCAACTCAGATTGTTAAGTGTCTACAAAAGGACGACGTTTGCGATGTGCAAGCTCATTGCAATATCGCATCGCCCGTTCAGGCCTTAAATCAAAAACTTGTGCAATTCTATGCAAGCTTAAAATTGAAAGACATCGTAGTGGGATCAATCCCAAACAGAGAAACGATGAATGAGAGTATAGTAAGTGGAAAATAAGAAAGCAGCTTCAACAGGACCCTTGCAAGAGGACTACGCCTACAAATACGGATTCGAAACACAAATCGAGTCTGATGCCGTTCAAAAAGGTTTGAACGAAGACATCATTCGTTTAATTTCTGCTAAGAAAGAAGAACCAAACTGGATGCTAGAGTATCGCCTGAAGGCATTTAGACATTGGCAAACAATGAAGGAACCTCAATGGTCGGGCCTAAAATATCCTACGATTGATTTCCAAGACATCTGTTATTATTCAGCCCCGAAGAAAAAAGAAGGCCCTAAGTCATTAGATGAACTCGATCCAGAGCTGATCAAAACATTTGAAAAACTGGGAATCCCATTAGGGGAACAAAAACGTATTTCCGGTGTTGCGGTTGATGTCGTATTTGACTCTGTATCGGTCGCGACAACTCATAAAGAAGAACTAGATAAAGTGGGCGTGGTGTTTTGCTCAATTAGTGAAGCGATCAAAACCCATCCAGATTTGGTAAAAAAATATCTAGGTTCGATTGTTCCGTATGCAGATAACTTTTATGCGGCACTTAATGCGGCAGTATTTACAGATGGTTCGTTCTGCTACATTCCTAAAGGTGTTCGTTGTCCGATTGATTTATCAACCTACTTTCGTATCAATGCGAAAGAAACGGGACAATTTGAGCGTACGCTGTTAATCGCTGACGAAGGTTCATACGTGAACTACCTTGAGGGCTGCACGGCACCTCAACGTGACGAAAATCAATTGCATGCAGCGGTTGTTGAATTGATTGCTTTGGAAAATGCAGAGATTAAATATTCGACCGTTCAGAACTGGTACTCAGGCGATAAAGAAGGCCGTGGTGGAATTTATAACTTCGTTACAAAGCGTGGAAAATGCGCTGGCAAGAAATCTAAAATTTCTTGGACGCAAGTGGAATCGGGATCTTCAATCACTTGGAAGTATCCTTCCGTGATTCTTCAAGGTGACGAATCCGAAGGTTCATTTTATTCGGTCGCTTTGACTCATGATATGATGCAAGCAGATACGGGTACGAAAATGATCCATATCGGTAAAAATACAAAGAGCACGATTATTTCTAAAGGTATTTCGGTAGATAAATCATCGAACGCCTACCGTGGCCAAGTTAAAATCATGCCATCGGCAGAAAACGCACGTAACTATTCACAATGCGATTCGATGTTAGTGGGCTCAAAGTCATCGGCACACACCTATCCATACATTGATGTAAAAAACAAAACGGCTCATATCGAGCATGAAGCGACTACATCTAGAATCAGTGAGGATCAAATTTTTTATCTTCAGTCTCGCGGATTGAACATGGAGAAATCGATTTCGATGTTAGTGAATGGATTTTGTAAAGACGTATTTAAGCAGCTGCCACTCGAGTTTTCGGTCGAAGCTGTCAAATTGATTGAAATGAAATTGGAAAATTCAGTAGGGTAATGGAGATATAGATGTTAGAGATTAAAGATTTAAAAGCCGAAGTCGACGGTAAAGAAATTCTTAAAGGCCTAAATTTAAAAGTCAATGCGGGCGAAGTGCACGCGATCATGGGGCCAAACGGTTCTGGTAAAAGCTCACTTTCAAAAGTGATTGCGGGACATCCTTCGTACTCGGTTACTGGCGGGCAGATGTTATACGATATCAATTTCGAGCCAAAAGATATTTCTGAGATGGATCCAGATGAGCGAGCTAAAGAAGGCATCTTTTTAGCTTTCCAATACCCGGTGGAAGTACCAGGAGTTAGTAATTTCAATTTCTTGATGACTTCGTTTAATTCTATCCTTGAGCACCAAGGTTCTGAGCCGTTAACTGAAGACGAATTTCGCAACTACCTAAACAAAAAAATGAATATCATTTCACTGCGTCCCGATTTTTTAGAGCGCGGTGTGAATTCAGGTTTTTCTGGTGGTGAAAAAAAGAAAAATGAAATTTTGCAGATGGCGGTTTTAGCTCCACGATTATCTATTCTAGATGAAACAGATTCAGGTTTAGATATCGATGCTTTAAAAGTTGTTTCTGAAGGTGTTAACAAAATCAAATCAAAGAACAACGCGATCGTTTTGATTACGCATTACCAAAGATTATTAGATTATATTAAGCCTGATTTTATTCATGTGCTCTACCAGGGCCGGATCGTTAAAACGGGCGGACCAGAACTAGCGCTTGAATTAGAGAAAAATGGCTACGATGGATTCTTGCAATGAATATTATAAACTCGTTCGATTCTTTTGCTAACGAAGCTCAGAAGTTCCCGCACGCAGCGGATTGGACGTCTAAGCAACGTTCAAAAGATCTTTTAGTGCAAAAAGGATTGCCGACTCGAAAAGAAGAGTCTTGGCGAAACACGTCGCTTAAGTTTTTGAGTGAGACCGATTTTAAGCCTGTTAGTCATATGCCAACACAATTACCTGATGGTGTTCTATCTTTGATTTCCTCGAAAATGATTGATGGTTGCCACACGTTAGTATTCTTGAATGGCTTTTATATGTCAGGTCTATCGCGATTTGATGTCACAACTACGTTTGTGAGCGAAAATACAAATAGGGTTTTAGTCTTTCAGGGTGATTTAGGAAGTGAAGCGATTCATTCTTTGAATGAACTTTATAATTTGAACCCAATTGATCTAACAATTAAAGCGGATTTAACTCAGCCTCTTCAGATTTTAAATGTTACCCATACTATGAATGCAGGGGCGGTGGTCACTTCACCTCGTGTAAATGTGACTTTGAAATCAAATAAAGAAGCCAAAATTGTTCTTACTCATGCGGGTGAAAACCAGGCTCGCTATTTTTCAAACGGAAAATTCACGTTTGCTGTTGAAAAAGATGCACGGCTAGAAATTGTGAATGATACAAATCAAAGTGCAAATTCCTATCATTTAGATTTTGTGGGTATCGCTGCGGAAACGGCATCGACGGTTAGATACTTTGAGTTGAATCTAAATGCGCAGTTAACTCGTCATGAATTTGTTTTAGAACTCAATGGCGAGAATATTCAGTCTGAGGTTTTGGGTGCCTCGTACTTAAAACACAATCAACATTGTGATAGTCAAACCTATATTAATCATCACAAAGGCAGCTGCCGCTCAGAGCAAGTCTATAAAGCATTACTTGATGATGAATCTAGAAGCGTGTTTTCTGGAACTGTTTTCATTGCTGAAGGCATTGCAAAAACAGACTCGGCTCAGCTGAACCAAAACCTACTTCTTTCGGAAAAAGTAGAAGTAAACAGTAAGCCGATTTTAAGAATTTTCTCTGACGATGTTAAGGCAGCTCATGGTTCGACAATGGGGAAAATTCAGGAAGATGAAATCTTCTACTTACAATCACGTTCTATCAGCCGAGAAAAAGCGATTGAGTTACTAGGTCAAGGTTTCCTAAATGAAATTGTTCTTAGAATGAATTCAGAGGTATTAAAAAAGCATTTCTCTAAAGAATTGCTAAATGAACTTTCGATTAGCCGTAAATCGCAGTTAAAAGTAGTGAAGTAAATTATGGTACTAAATGATATTAAACAGATAAAATCAATTTTCCCGACTTTGCACCAAAAGGTGAATGGTCACGATTTGGTTTATCTGGATAGCGCGGCCACGACGATGAAACCGGTTTCGGTTATCGACCGCATTACTCGCTATTATCAAATGGACAATTCTAATGTTCACCGTGGAGCGCACTATTTAAGTCAGCGCGGAACCGATGAGTTTGAAAAGGCACGACGAACAGTAGCAGAGTTTGTCAACGCACGCCAAGACGCAGAGATTATTTTCACTCGGGGCACTACAGAGTCAATTAATTTAGTATCTCATTCCTTTGGTCGAACGTTTTTAAAAGACGGCGATGAAGTCATTATTTCTATCATGGAGCATCATGCAAATGTGGTCCCGTGGCATGTTTTAAAAACTGAAAAAGGAATTATTCTAAAGTATGTCTATCTTGATCAGAATGGTCAGTTAGATTTAGAGCAGCTAAAAAAATTGGTAACTCCAAAAACTAAACTTGTT
>DDTZ01000135.1 GCA_002344565.1 Bdellovibrionaceae bacterium UBA2351
GCATAGTAGTACCATTGTTGATCACTGCTAGAACGCATACGCCCCATTTTAGCTGACTCGATCTTTACACCATTTTGCGTGATTGTACCTAAAAAGACAGGGATACCGATTTCATGAGTTCTAAACGTAAATTGCGTCGGCGTGATCCACACGACATCACTTGAACCCGCATTTTCAATTTCTTGAATAATTTTTTTAGTTTTTAAATCGATGATTGCCAGCGTATGACCATCAATACTGCCCTCAGCGGACACCTTAACAACTAAGTAATCACGAAGTGGGCTTAGCTGAATGCCGACGGGCAATACCGTATTGTCGTTTAAATATTTAGTAATTGTCGGCGCGTAGACTTTACGTTTTTCCGATTCTTTTAAGCGTAGCTCTTGTAGTTTAAGCGAGGACAATAACACTTCAGATTCCTTGGTAGCCTTATCAGTCATTATGACTTCAACTGGGGTGTGCGAGGCCAATCCCTGATCGACAATTTGAATAGTAAATGTTTCCGTTTCTAATGGTGTTACCAAATCACGGGGATCTTTATTTGTAGTTAATAAAATTTCTTCAATAGCTTTTTCTTGTTTGGAATTCTTAACAAAATTACGAACCTTAGCCGATTGTGATGATAGCCACGCTCGATTAAATAAGTAAAATTGCCGACACGAATTGGCCTGAACATTTAATTGGAATCCCGCCGCAAAAATAAAAACCAATACAGACTTATTCATGTAAAGCCTCTTTGAAAAAAGAACATTTCTATTAGTCTAGCAAACTTCACTTCGACTCACCTCTGTAAAGAAAACGACAACTCACTAACATTTTTTGGCATTCTATCCATGTCGTCCGTTTTAATTTCATTTGGCTTGCGATATTACTATTTTATTACTACCGTTACCGAATGACTAAAATTTCTCACCATACACTCATTGTGATTGCAGTTCTTTTGCAAATCACTTGGGGTTTAGTTCCAACAGCTTCAAAGATGGTAATCGAAGAAATTCCAGTTGAACTGTATGTTGCTCTTCGCTGGACTTTATCGGGATTTATTTTTACCGCATTTCTGACAATTACAAAACGCTGGGTAAAAATATCGCTTTCCGATTTCTTCTGGGTTTCTCTGCTCGGCTTATTTGGTTATGGCATCGCTTCGCTAGGAACTTTGTATGGATTGAAAATTGGCGGTGTTTCAAACTTTGCTTTGCTCAGCGCTTTGGGACCGGTCGTTATTTCGACCGTTTCAATTTTAATATTGAAGGAACGTCCTCATCGATTATTTTACGTAGCTCTTCCATTGTGTGTAGTGGGTTTAGGCTTATTAGTGATGGGCAAGTACCAGATTTCCAGCTTACACATTGCTGGCTACAGCGCTTTGGCTATCTTGGCCGGCTATATTCTAGAAGCGATCGTGTTCGTATTTTCCAAATCGTTCAAAGCCAAAATGCCCATCGCCCAGTATTTAGGAATCGCTCAGATGGCGGCAGCCTTGGCTTTTTGGTTGATGCAATTGACCTACTTTGAACAATCGCACTTAATCAGCCAGTTGACGATACGAGGAATCCTAGCCGCCGTGTTTGTCGGTATCGTGGCCTGCGTTTTATGTTATGCCGTTTTATATTGGCTATTAGGTTACCTGGATGGACATCGTTTAGCTTTGTTTGACGGCATACATGCTGTCTCAGCCTCGCTATTTGGCTACTTAATGTTCCAAGACCCCCTTACCCCCCTTATGCTGCTCGGAGGAGGCCTTATATTCATTGGGTTAATCGTTGGAAACTACAAGTCACCAGGTTGACGTATCAAATTGGGACAACTAGGATGGACTGTGCAAACAAAGGAAGTTCTATGAAATTACTTATTATTCTTTCATTTTTCGGTTTAACAGCAATGGCAGACACATATGAATACACTATCGAAGGCATGAGCTGTTCTGGCTGCAAAAATATGATTAAGTCAGCTGTGTGTGGTTTGCCAGGCATTAAAGAATGCAAAGTTGAAATTGGCTCAATGAAACTAACAGCTGAAGAAGGTAAAACTTTGGATCAAGCTGCGATCACTCAGGCGCTAGATGACTTGAACAAGAAAAACAAAGAAGATTACAAAATTGCTAAAGCGACTAAAGTAGATGAAGTGAAAACCTCTACGACAGACACCAAGAAAGCTGATAAAAAATAATGTCATCAAATCTTTTTTGGATCGATTTAGAAATGACCGGCCTCAACGTTGAAACCGAAGTTATCATCGAGGCCGCTGCCATCATAACGGATTCCAACTTCAAAGAATTGGCTACGTACGAGACAGTAGTCAAACAGCCACAAATCTATTTAGACAAAATGGACGACTGGAACAAAAAACATCATGGCGAATCGGGACTAACAGCTAAAGTGCCAACAGGTAAAGATCCCTCAGATGTACAATCCGACTTGATCCAACTCGCAACGGAATTCTTTCCAGATAAAAAGAACAAACCCATCTTAGCTGGCAACTCAATCGGCCAAGACCGTTTATTCATTAACAAAGACCTTCCTGATTTCGCGCAGCTCCTGCACTACCGAATGCTAGATGTGACATCATGGAAAATCATCTTCAACGCGCGAAACATAGAATTCAAAAAACAAAACAAACATCGCGCATTGGATGACATCCGCGAAAGCATCAACGAATTAAAATTCTATATGGGACACTTAAAACTTTAGATGTAACGATAGGCTAAAGCCATGTTCGATTTTATAAGACGTTACTTCACCCTAGAAATCTACACCGACGGCGGCACCAAAGACGGCGTCGGAACCTGGGCCTACGTTATCACCAAACGCGGAAAATGCATCAGCGAAAAAGCCGGCCGCGTCCGATGCAGTAACAGCAACACAATGGAATTCCAGGCCGCAATAGAAGCCTTAAGTTCAATCCCGAAAAACTCGAATGTCACCCTATTCACAGATTCAAAAATCCTGATAGACACGATAACAACAGGACAAGGCCATGCCTCCTTCCTAAAACAAATCGACACATTAATTACATTAAACAAAAAGCACACCATCCAGTGGCGCTGGATAAAGGCCCACAACGGAAACAAATTCAACGAACGCTGCGATAAGCTCTGCACATTGTACCGCCATAAGGTGCCAGGT
>DDTZ01000017.1 GCA_002344565.1 Bdellovibrionaceae bacterium UBA2351
TACTGGCTGGAGTAAGGTAACCCAAGCCATCGGCGCCGATCCGGTGGATGATTGTCTAAAGTCAAGTTGCCCTAATTAGAAATAAACAGATCCACGTTTTTTTATTTCATCATGCATTCGTTCTTGCATTAGTTCTTGAATATCTGAAGCTATTTCTCGAATAAACGTGTGGTCGTCCAATATGGTTTGATCGTAAGGTAAATAGATTGGCTCCATGAAAACAATTTTCCATTTTGCGGGAAGTGGAATCAAATTCAATGGAAGAGGTAGCTTTAGGCCTTTAAATACCATTTTCATAGTCAATTTTTTGAGTGTAAAATTGGTCTCCTCAGCGCCAATGACTAAGACTGGCACAATCGGTGATTGGGTTTCAATAGCCATTCGCAAGAAACCGCGTTTAAACTCTTGAAGTGTGTACATTTTCCGGGATGATTTAAAGTTTCCGTCTTCGCCTTCAGGAAAAATAACTACGACATGTTTACGTTTTAGAAACTGTAATCCATTGTCGTAATTAGCTTCATAAAAGCCCATCTTCTGCGCCGTCTTTTGAGTGAAGTCGGTACTAAACCATAATTTGTGAGTTAGCACTCGTGGGATACGCTTAACTTCACTAACTAAAACATGATTCAGCATGAGCGCATCTAGGCCCGAGAAGCCCGAATGGTTGGCAATAATAACCGCAGGTCCTTTTTTGGGAACATGATGGGCATTTTCCACTTCAAGTCGGAAATAGAATTTCAAGAGCTTGAGAAGCTGATTGGGTAGAGTCTTAAAATAAAAGCTCTCATTCTTGATTTTTTTAAGCTTATCATCAAACATATACTATATGTCTAAATATATAATCTCTATCGATCAAGGAACAACTTCATCTCGTGTCTGTCTTTTTAATAAAAATGGACAATTGGTAGATCAAGTTCAGAAGGAATTTCGGCAAATTTTTCCCAAGCCGGATTGGGTAGAGCATGATGCCGAGGAGATTTGGCAGTCGGTCGTGTATTGTCTTAAAGAAATTTTAACAAAATATTCAAGTGGCGATATTGATTCGGTGGGTATTACTAATCAACGAGAAACAGTTGTTTTATGGGATAGACAAACGGGTAAGCCGGTTCACAACGCCATTGTTTGGCAAGATAAACGCACAGATAAAATCTGTTCGAAACTACGTAAAACGAACAATGGCTATGTTAAGAAAACGACGGGGTTAGTAATTGATCCGTATTTCTCGGGAACTAAAATTAAGTGGATGTTAGATAATGTTTTGGAAACCCGTTCGTTGTTAAAAGAAAAACGTCTTTTGGCAGGAACGATCGACACCTTTTTGATTTGGAAGCTGACCAAAGGTGCGGTTCATGCAACGGACGTTTCAAATGCGTCGAGAACGCTATTGATGAATTTAAAAACACGTGACTGGGATGCTAAATGTTTAAAGGTATTTGGCGTACCGCAAACGATTTTACCAGAGATCAGAAAATCAAACGCATTGTTTGGCGCGATTGAATGCTCAGAAATCAAAAATTTAATGTCTAAAACGATTAACATTCATGGCGTAGCTGGTGATCAGCAAGCCGCTTTGTTTGGGCAAGTGTGCTTTGATAAAGGAATGTCAAAATGTACGTTTGGTACAGGTAGTTTTATTTTATACAACATTGGCAATCAAATTAAGTATTCCAATTCGGGATTGCTTACAACGCTTGCTTGGGAACTGGATGGAGAAAAACCGGTTTATGCATTTGAAGGAGGCGCATTCATATGTGGCGCGGCCGTCGGTTGGCTTAGAGACAATTTAGGTTTAATGAAAGAGTCTAAAGAAATTGAGGCCATGGCCAATCAAGTCGATAGCACAGAGGGTGTGATTTTTGTTTCGGCGTTAAGTGGTTTAGGTGCGCCGTTTTGGAAAGATGGTGCTAAAGGGCGTATCGTTGGATTGACTCGAAAATCCAACAAGTACCACTTGGCTAGAGCCACATTAGAATCCATGTCCCTTCAAAATTTAGATATAATTAAAGTTATGGAAAAAGAGTCCGGTAAAAAATTACTGGAACTGAAAACAGATGGTGGGGCCGCTAAAAACAATCTGTTGATGCAGTTTCAATCTGACTTCCTTCAAAAGAAAGTACTACGCGCACACGTCGTAGAAACTACCGCATTAGGTGCAGCCTTCCTGGCCGGCCTTGGTAGCGGCTTTTGGAAGTCAAAATCAGAATTGAAAGCTACATGGAAATGGGACAAGGAGTTTTTTCCGAAGAAGAAATCTAAAGCTTTAACTGAAACGATTCAAAATTGGGATCGCGCAGTTCGAAATTTAATAAAGGAACTGTAGTTTTGGAAAATATTTTTAAAAAGCTTTCAGCAGACGAGCGTGAAGTGGTTCTACAGAAGGCTTTAAAGCAAAAGGCATTCTTTGTTTTTAAAATGCCAACCCGAATTATAAAGTCAAAGATTATTACTTTAAAAAAGACCGCTTATATTACCTGTGTTTGTCCCTCTGATTTGCATACCTTACGCACGCGACATGAAGTCATTATTGTTTTGGTACTAGAGGGGGAACGGTATTTTTTTAAATCATTTGCGTACGTAGCAGAAGGTTTTTTGATGTTCAGGCGCAAAGTCGATTTCTATCATTTGATACGTCGTCGCAACAAGCGTCTTAAAATTCCACAAGCTTACCCTGCGAGTTTGATGATCAAACGTCATAATAGCGGTTTAGCATTTTTAAAATCGTTGATGTTTGATTTTTCTGAGTCCGGATGCAAAGTGGGTTTGAATACCGAAGTTCCTAAAATTGAAGTCGGTGACGAATTAGTCGGAAACCTTAGAATGGGGGACCGGCGGGCTGTCGAAGTGACAGGTGTAGTTAAACATTCATCTCGCAGTAAATCAGGTGCTATTCGACAAACTTTGGGTCTGAGTTTTGAGTTTCCTCAGAATCAATCTACAACTCAGGTAAAGAATTTATTTTTAGATTTGCAAAGAGAATTATTTATTGAATTCTATGGTAAGCGATGAAAGACGTTTTTAAAAAAGTTCACTTATCGGATAAAAAGAAGATTCTTAAGCGTCTTATTGAAGACCGTGTCGTCTGGTTGATCAAAACAGAAACTAAAGACGTACAACAGGTCGTGCCTATTCAGGCAATAGATGAAAAAATAGTAGAATGTGACTTTTTGCCGGAACACGAGTTTGATTTAAAAAATTCAGAAATGGGTGTGGTCAGTATTAATTTCGGCGAAGATCGCTATTTCTTTTACGGCTTAGTTACCATCAATGATTCTAAAATTCTCATAGATACTCAAGATGATCTATTTTATCTTCAGCGGCGAAAGTCAGCTCGGTTAGAAATACCCAGCAACTATCCCGCAAAATGTAAAATACTAGATTACAACGGCAAGGCTTTGCCTTTCGATTGCTTAGTGCTGGATATTTCCAGTGGCGGATGTAAATTAAGCCTCTCATCGCTTGAGCCTATTATCAAAGATCTGAGTAGGCTAAAATTAAGAATTACACTAAGCCATCGATCGCCGATTGATGTTAGTGGGCAGGTTCGCCACACTAAGCCGATCCGGGACTTTTCAGACCTGCCACAGATTATGGGTATTCAATTTGTTGATATCGAGCCCATGTTCGAAGGCAAAATGTTGAATATGTTTATGGATTTGCAGCGCGAGATTTTTCTTAAGTATATTAATAAAAAGTCATAGTCCGCCGCACGTTTTCTAAATGACGTTGAGTAGTTCTTTGATGTGTTTAAGGAAGTAGAAATTTAATCCCTTTTTCATGTATTCTTCTACTTGTTGTTTTTGATTAGCTGGTAAGTAGAAATTTTTTAATCCTAGCTTGATGGCTTCCTTGACTCTGATTTCGGGTAGCAACACACCTCGTACTTCGCCTGTTAGTCCTACTTCTCCAAAGAAGCACGACATCATGTCAATTGGGATGTTTCGCTCTGTTGAAATCATGGCCGCTGCTAATGCTAGATCGACGGCGGGCTCTTGGATTTTTAATCCACCCACTACGTTGATATATAAATCGCTGTGTTGAATAGGTAGTTGAGCATGACGTTCTAAAACGGCAGTGAGTAGATGTACGCGATTGGTTTCAATTCCTACGCTAGTTCGTCTGGGCATCGCCATGCTTGTTGAAACGGACAGGGCTTGGATTTCACACAGCAGGCTTCGGTTACCCTCTAAGCTTGAGAACACGACAGAGCCCACTGGATTTTTTCCGCGCTCTTGTAAAAATAATTCAGATGGGTTTGCGACTTCTTCCAAGCCCTTTCCGGCCATTTGGAAAATTCCGATTTCTAGAGCGCCACCAAAGCGATTTTTGATCGTTTTTAGTAAACGAAAATGAGATTGGGTATCGCCTTCAAATGACAAAACGCAATCTACCATATGTTCTAAAACTTTCGGGCCAGCAATGGAGCCATCTTTGGTGACGTGACCGACGAGTATCACAGCAATACCATTTTGTTTGGCAAGAGACATCAAGTGAGCCGCGCATTCACGAACTTGCGATACAGATCCCGGCGCAGATTCTAGATTGGATAGAAAAACCGTTTGGATAGAGTCAACAACAAGCACATCGGGTTTAGAGGCTTTCGCCATATCGATGATTTTATTCAGTTCACTTTCGGCAGCCATTTCGATCAGTGGCGAACGAATACCTAATCGGTGTGCGCG
>DDTZ01000195.1:0-2261 GCA_002344565.1 Bdellovibrionaceae bacterium UBA2351
TTTTGTGTCTTGATCCATTTACCCCAACGTTCAATAGCGGCCCATTGATCTTGTTTGTTTTGCGTGGTTTTATAGATTCTAAAGATAGTTTTAAATGATTTGAATTTTAAGTCAGATTTAATTTCTTTTGATTGGATAAGTCCGTTGAGTCGTTTAATTGCGTCGTTAAATGATCGATCTTTAATTAAATCTAAACTGATGTCATAACTGTTTTTTAGTATATCCGGCAGGTATTGGGGAAATTCACGCTTTAACTCGTAGTTAACCAGATTCACTAGTTTTTCATTATTCAGGCGTTTCGCCTCGTCTAATAGTTTTAGATATGTTTGTTTTTTTACCTGACGATTTTTTTCTTCGGCGTTTAGTTCAAGTAGCAGAATAAATTTTACGTCATGATTGTTTTCGGCAACAGCTTGAGTCAGCTCGATTTCGTTTAACCATTTTTTATACACCGTTTTTTGTTTTTCTGTTAGCGAAACGTCAACAGAGGATCTTCCTGGACAACGTGTTTTAATTAAAAGACCAGCGAACGAGTTAAGCGGGAACTTTTTGTCTTGGTGCAGGTCTTCCAAAAGTTTACAAGCCGTTAAAATTTGGGATTGATCCCGAAGATACATTTGTGACCAATGAAATTGAAGCCACCACGTTTTATTCAAGCTAGTTTCTTTTACAAGTACATCCCAAGAAACCACAGATTTTAACTGTGCAACGTCCTGCTCACTAGGGGGAAGAGTACTTGGTTCAACAGAGAGTTTATGTTTGTCTTTAGAAAATGTGCACGACGCTGTCGTAAAGTAGATTGGTAGAAGTACTAAAAAACAAAACCCAGATTTCCAAGTGGCCTTTTTCATGTATCCATTATGATATGGCCAAAGAAATCTGGGAATGTTTTTTTCGTTTAATTATACTTAACTAGTCACAGACTATTAGGCTCTCTGTAAGGCCTGGATTCTGTCTTCTAGATCTGGATGCGTTTTAAACAACGCCATCAAACCACCTTTGCTGCGGTTTGAAATTTTCATGGCAGCTAACATATCTTTTTCTTCCGCTTCATACGGAGTTTGATATACCGCTTGCAAGCGACGTAACGCCGCGATCATGTTCTGACGTCCAGAATATTGAGCGCCGCCTTTGTCTGCGCGAAATTCGCGTTGACGAGAGAAGTAGCTAACAACCATTGAGCCTAGAAGAGTAAACAGAATATCACCGACGATAGTCACTGCAAAATAAACCACGTGACGTAATTTCTCATCCACACTGTTTGAAATTACATTCGCCAAAATTCTTGAGAAGAACATAGAGAATGTATTCACCACACCTGTGATCAACGTCAATGTAACCATATCGCCATTAGCAATATGGGCGATTTCGTGCCCAAGTACCCCATCAACTTCGTCATCACTCATGCGACGAAGAAGGCCTGTTGAAACCGCAACAAGTGCGTTACCTTTGGTCGGGCCTGTCGCAAAGGCATTTACATCATCAGATTCATAAATTCCAACTTCTGGTGGACGAGGTAAACCCGCACGACGGGCTAGTTCATGCACGCGTCCCACAAGATTGCGTAGTGTTGGATCGTTAGTGTTTGGATCAATTGTTTTTACACCCGCAGACCACTTCGCCATTACTTTAGATAAAAGTAACGAAATAAGGGCGCCCCCAAAACCGAACAGAGAACAGAATACTAAAAGCGACATCATCGATTGTCTGATGGCTTCAAGTCCGAAGAAAGAAGAAATCAAAGACCAGGCAATACCAATAGTCACCATGACTAGAAGGTTGGTTAACAGGAATAATGTAATACGTTTAAAAATTTGCATAGTTTAGCTCCTCAAAGATAATTTTGAGGAGCTTTTGGATTTTGTCAATAGACTACGGAAAGGTTGTCTTTACACGGTCTCAGGACGGTTTTTTGAGCTAATAAGAGGGGGGTGGCTGGTGCTAAAATGGAACTTTAATGCTGATTGTTCCAATTCGATAATGACTTTACCACCATCTGTTAAACGGCCGAAAAGTAGTTCATCAACCAAAGGCTTTTTGAAATGCTCTTCTACTGCGCGAGCCATAGGGCGTGCACCGTAGGCTCGGTCGTAACCTTTTTTTGCCAACCACTTCATTGCGTCTGGCGATACAATTAATTCAATTTTCTTTTCCGCTAAATTCATTTTCAAATCATCCACAAACTTGAATGCGACTTTAATGATGACGTCCTCAGGAAGATCTTTAAAGTGCACAACAGCATCCAGACGATTTAAAAATTC
>DDTZ01000195.1:2675-2866 GCA_002344565.1 Bdellovibrionaceae bacterium UBA2351
GTATTTCTAAAATCGGCAACGCGACCTTGAGAGTCAGTCAACCGTCCGGCATCCATGACCTGCAATAATGAATGTGTAATGTCTGGGTGAGCTTTTTCGATCTCGTCCAAAAGGATGACTGAATACGGTTGTTTGCTAACAGCTTCAGTTAATAGACCACCAGATTCATAGCCAACATATCCTGGAGGCGC
>DDTZ01000195.1:3197-7028 GCA_002344565.1 Bdellovibrionaceae bacterium UBA2351
CGATGGAATGGTAATCCCAGAATTTGTGCGAGTTGTTTACATACTTCCGTTTTACCAACGCCTGTTGGGCCAGCGAATAAGTAACTGCCGATCGGTTTGTCTGGGCGACCTAGGCCACTGCGCGCCAGTTTTACGCTAGATGCGAGTTTGTCGATGGCATCATCCTGACCATAAATTAGGGCTTTTAGTTTCTTATCTAGATCTTTAAGTTTGATGCGTTCATTCGAAGAAATTTGCTGTAACGGTAAACCTGTCATCTGAGCTATGGTTTCTTCGATCGCTTCAACGGTCACTGATACGGAATCTTCAGTTTTGTTTTTTAGTTTTAAACTGCTGCCAGCTTCGTCCATTACGTCAATTGCTTTGTCCGGCAATAGTTTTCCAGAAATATGTTTTTGCGACAGATCAATTGCAGCTTTCAATGACTCTGAAGAGTATTTCACATTGTGAAATTTTTCATATTGTGGCGCTAAACCTTTTAAAATTTCTAAACAATCCGAAACTGAGGGTTCGCCTACATCCAGGCGTTGGAATCGGCGGTTTAATGCGCGATCTTTTTCAAAATATTGGCGGTATTCTGTGTGAGTCGTAGAGCCTACGCATGAAACTTCGCCTGATGCGAGTGCTGGTTTTAATAAATTGGATGCATCTAAACTGCCGCCACTGGTTGCACCTGCACCTACAAGAGTATGAATCTCGTCAATAAATAGAACAAAGTTTGGATTTTTTTTAATTTCCTTTACGACGGCTTTGATTCGATTTTCAAAATCACCGCGGAACTTGGTCCCCGCAAGGAGTGAACCCATATCTAGCGAGTAAATAACTTTTTCTTTTAAAGATTCAGGAACATCGCCGTCGACGATTTTTTTAGCAAGCCCTTCCACAACGGCCGTTTTGCCAACGCCCGGTTCGCCAATCAAAAGTGGATTGTTTTTTGTTCTACGTGCCAGAATTTGCGTCATGCGTGTGATCAAATCATGACGACCAATCAATGGATCGACTTTTCCGTTACGAGCTTTTTCATTCAAGTTAGTGCAAAATTGTTCAAGTACGTTGACTTTGGAATCATCGGCCGGCTGTCCATCGAATTCTTTTTTAACTTGATCTTCAGCATCGCCGAACTCGGGATCTTTTTGGATTCCGTGAGATATAAAATTAATAATATCAAATTGACTAATGCCTTGTTTCGAAAGTGAAAACACAGCATGCGAATCCTGTTCGTAGAAAAACGAAACAAGTAAGTTACCTTCTGTGATTTGGTTTTTGCCCGCACTTTTCATTTGTAGGGCAGACCGCTGAATTAAACGATGACACGCTAGTGTGAATTCTGGCGTCCATGATTCATAACCTCCATAGCTTTCTAGCTGGTCCTCGGTAATTTCGGGGGTATTGTTTTCTAAATAATTAAGTAAATCTTTCTTAAGTTCTGGAATTTTAACTCCGCATGCTTCTAGTATTTCTACCGAGCGTGGAGATTGCGTCAGACTATAAAGAATATGCTCAAGAGTCACAAACTCATGACGCTGCTTTTTAGCCATTTCCGTAGCTTCTGCCAGTCGACGTTCTAATTCTCTTGTCATCATAGTGACCTCTTTTTTTACGTTTCCTCTAAAATACTTTTTAGAGGGTATTGATTGAGTTGCGAAAATTGATTGGTCTGCATCACTTTCATTTCCGCGATTTCTAAAGTGTACACACCCGCCGTGCCGGCACCTTTTTGATGAACATCCAGCATGACCTTAATGGCATCTTCTTCTTTTTTGCCGAAGAATTTTTTTAAAACTAAAACAACGAAATCCATAGGTGTGTAGTCATCATTCATTAGAATAACTTGATACATTTTCGGTGTTTCCACTTTTGGAATAACTTGTACCGACGAATCCCCATCCGGAGAGAAGGGTAAGTTTTTATTATCTTGAGACATCCTTATTTCCATCATTCTTTAAGTTTAATCGCGCTATTATAACCTGTCCATCAGCTTCATTGACAGATCTTATATTAATATGTGTACTGAAACAGAATGGACCAGGTGGCGAACACATTTTTTTTAATTTATTTTATCTACCATATTTTAGTGGGATTCCCCGGAATTATGTCAGTTAAGGTGACACGTATGTTGGCTTATAAGTTATATAAGCTGCAATTAGAGGAAAACTTAGATTTGAAGTATCAGTATGCTCTTAAGGCGTTGGGTTTTTATGCGCTCTATACGGGGCTTCTGTGTTATTTTGGTTTAACGTCTGAAAATGCTGAACTGAAATCTAAGCTTTTATTTGCACTTGGTGTTTTGACTTTATTAAGAGCGTTAGGGCGATTGGTCAGTAAGGATTTAATAACTAAAGCATTTAATTTGAAATCAGACCGTAATATTTTTCATTTGAGTTTAAATTCGGCGATGGCCTTTGGTATGTTCTATGTCGCCTGGCATCTGATCTAAGTCTAGGGTGTCGTGCGACCTCCGAATCATAATTTTTGCTAAATCGCATCATAGTGTTCATCTTAAACTTTAATGAAAGAGAACCGATATAAGGACATGGACTTTAATATTTTTGAAAATTCTTTTGATGTGGTGATTGTTTACGACGACTCGGGTGTTATCGAGTACGCCAATTCATCGTTCTATTTATTTTCGGGATTATCCGTTGCGCGGGTAGTGGGTAAAATGAATTTAACAAAAGTATTTTTAGAAATGGACGAGCAGCCGCTTCAACTCGGTAGTTTTGTTGGCATTAAAGACGCGCGTCCGATGAAGGTCATTTCTTTCAAAACAAAAAATATTGAAAAAGGTTTGGGCCAGTACTCGATCGTGCCATTTGAAGGCAAATACATCATGTTCTTTAAGGACGTGACGGTTGAGGAAGAACTGCATCGTAAATATCGTCGCGAGATGGGTTTGAAGGACAAGAAGATCGAAGAGATGGACTCGTTGATCGAATTGCTTCAGAACACTCGTTTGGTAAAAGAGCCAAGCAAGATTTTGGAAGAGTTCATTAAGCATATTTTGAACAATTTTGGTTTGGGCGTGGGCTTTTTGAAAAACAATGAAAAGCAAACAGTTGTTAAGCTTCTGAATACAAATCACGTCGGACAAGCTACAGTTTTTGATTCTTTAAATAAAAAAATTCAACAGCTACCAACTGCGGAAAAATACACCTATTACGAAAACAGTAAAATTAAGGAAATTTTTTCGACGAATCATATTTATAGTATGGTTGTAATTCCAGTTAATCCTCAAGCAAAAGATTCCTACGAAATTTTCTTACCAATTCATGGGCCAGAAAAAGACCAGCAGTTTGATCATCAAAAAGTAATTACCCTGACCGAGCAAATGAAGCTGCTCATTCAAAATATGGCGTTAGAGCGCCTATCTATCTTTGACGATTTGACGAAGCTTCACAATTCGCGATTCTTTAGAGAGAAGTTGACGGAATACACGAATCGTTATGAAAAATTAAATTTAGTATTATTAGATATCGATTTTTTCAAAAAGGTAAACGATACCTACGGTCATCCGGGTGGTGACGCTGTTTTGGTTCATGTAGGACAAATTTTAAAGTTATATCAGGATAAAGAAGTTATAGTGTCACGTGTGGGTGGCGAAGAATTCGCAATTTTAGCAGCCAACCAGACGTTGGATGAAACTCTAGACATGGCCGCCAAAATTTCGGAACAAATAAAATCCAGCGTGATTTACTACGAAGAAAAGCAAATCAAATGCACAATCAGCATAGGAATCTGCAGCTGGAACCCAGAAGTTCAAAGCGTCCGCGACTTCTACAAGAAAACCGACGAAGCCTTATATGAAAGTAAGGCGAACGGCAGAGATAGAAT
>DDTZ01000031.1 GCA_002344565.1 Bdellovibrionaceae bacterium UBA2351
AGTTTTAACGCTTTTTTGTGAAAACGACGAACCAGTAAATGCGCTTCCTTCGGCTCTTTCACGGATAGTGGTTGATCAAGCACGATTTTGTTATCTAGAGTTTTTCGCAAATAACCTTCGCGTAACAAAAAGTGAATACTTTTACGGATGCTTTTTTCATCAGCTAGGAACGCCAATTTTTTGTATATTAATTCTGGGCGCTCTTGAAGTTCCTTAATTTGAAATGCGTCCTTAACATAAATATTTAAAAAGTTAGTCAGGATCGAATCAGAAACTTCGTTACGTTTTTTAATTTCTTTGAGTAGCGTTTTTTCGTTCGTGATTTTTTTCTGAAGATTTTTTGTTTGAGGAGTTTCAGATTCTACCAAGTTTTTGAATGCCTGTTTTTCGCTAGGAGATAGTTTCAACAACAGCGATAATTCATCTACCCGATCTAAACTGACTTTGCGTTTTCCTTGCAACATAAGGCTTACAAGAGTCGGAGATACCTTGCGCAGTTTCAAACATTCATTACGAATTGAAAAGTGCGGACGTTCCGCTTTCAGATTCTGAAGCCGTGTTTTGATAAACTCGGCGGATGTTTGTAGATGTTCTTTTTCGATATCCATATGTCTTTGGTGTATCGCAAAAGCATATAGATTTTCAATAGGGACAGACTAATTTGAATTTACTTTGTAAACACTTCGCTGTAAAAACTCGCTGATTTAAATGTAATCAAAAGGTTACAAATTAGTCATTTTTGGGCGCGAGAGCCAATATAACATCACTACAGTCGATAAATGACCAACGGCCAGACCCATCAGAACATCCGAGTAAAAATGGTCGCGAGTCATCACGCGTGTAAAAGCCAGTATAAAAGCTACACTATATATACCGTATTTAAATCTTGGAAACAGATGCGCAAAATACGTGGCCACTGTAAATAGAACCTGTGAATGTCCTGAAGGCATCGAATGAAAATCCCAATGAGTCGTAAACGGCTGGAACACATGTGGATCAAAATCCGGCGATATTTTTGGTCGCTGACGACCGACAAGAAACTTAAAAATATGAACGCATAATCCCGAGAACAACAAACAATACATCAGCCACAATGCTTTTGTAGCAAGCTGTTTTAATCGATCACGATTTTTAGATTTATTCCATTTAAGAAAGATCTGCAGGCCAAACCATACAATAAATGCGGGAATAAAATAGTTGGTGAACAAACCCACATGCGTGATTTCCCTAGCCAGCAACCAAATCCAATCGTCGTCTTTAAATACCATCGTCAGGCTTTGATCTATAAATAAGATAGCCAGAATGGACAGAAAGCCAACGACGGCTAGGAAGCGTAGGTTATACTTAATAAGTGCTGATTTATTCGCGTACATTTATGTATTTTTTTCTCATTCCGCGTGAAAGACAAGCCCTGATTCACTGTTTTTAGCTGGCCCCTGGCTTGCTCTATTCCCAGGCATCGAACGTATTTTATTAACCTTTGGGGGTTACCATGAAGTTAAAACAGTTATTAGTGCTCACACTAGCCACGATTTTCTTTGCAGCGTGTGGATCTAAAAAAGAATCTGCGGCGGCTCAACAGGCGCCAGCGGTACAAAAAGCAGAAACAGCGGCTCCTGCGCCAGAAATGACAGCAGAAGAAGCGAAAGCTAAAGCCGAAGCGGCCAAAGCTGAAGCCGATAAAAAAGCTAAAGACGCTCGCGGTTCTAAAAAACACGATGGTCACAAACACAAGCCAGGTACGGGTCAAAAGGACCAAGGTTCTGTAGGAGTGGATGCATCTGAAGGTTTCTTAGGAACTCAAGATCTAGTTATCACCGGTGGTAAATCTAAATCCGGAATGAAATATTCAGGTTCTGCTGGCGACGGCATTATGACTCAGTTATTAGCTCAAGAAAAAATGAAGCTTGCAACTGAGCAAGACAGAAATGCAGTTCTTGCCGCTAGTATTTGGGATATGGCTTATCTAGTAGACAGCCAAGGTACATTAACTATTAACGTAGATTTTACCAAAGGCGCAGGCTTAACGAAAGTTCAAGTTAAGACAGGCTTTACGGCTCATCAGGCGATGCATGTTGTGGCGACTGTGGGTTCTGGGTCAGAAGTGCAAATTACGGCTAAATGTTTAGATACGGCTAAGGCAGCAGATCGTTGTTCAAACCTATTAGTAACATTTGCTAAAGACGGCGCAGAAGCTACGGCTTTATTAAGACAGACTCTAGCTAATATCTATTTTGAATATGAAAAAGTTGAGCAAGCTAATGAATATGCAACGCTCGTTGAATTTTTCAAGAACTCAACTATTGATGTTGAAACTGCAAACAAAGTGGATTCGGCTTATTTAAACACATTCGAAGTAGTTAACGGTAAATCGGGTTTCAAAGTTGTTGTTACGGGTAAACGTAGCCAAGTTCTTGGTTTCAAAGCCGATTTATTATTAAAGAAAGACTACTCAGCACCTATGATCTCTGTGGATAAAGAAACTAAGTTCCGTGGTATTGACATGTGGATGGGCCAATCAGTGGGTAAAGATCTAGCATTTATGAGCTCTATTTCTGATGCTAAGCTCGTTCAAAACAACACTAAAGGACAAATTACAATCGATATGACAGTAAAATCGGTGTCAACGGGTTCATCTGATTCGTTAACTTTACGATTCACCCGCGTACCGGTGTCAGCAAGTCTATAAGCAGGTGATCGGTTTTTACGATTCCCTAACCGATTCCTAAAAATCGGTGAAGTATTTGAAATTATTTTACGTTTTTCAACAGAGCCTGAGCGAACAATGGTGCGCTTCAGGCTCTTTTTTTTTGGCATCTTCATTGCTCTAGTAACAATCCGGGGACGTTAGGGTTTAGAGTTTGGAAATTTTGACACCAAATTCAGCAAAGCCGCAAGGTATCAACTCTAAAGTAAATGTTAGCAGATGTTGGCATTTTGATTTTTAATAAAGAGGCAAAAAGACCTCGGGGGTTACAGATGAGTGCACTTGATAAAAACAGTATTTTACCACCTGCCTTGTCCGATTATTTAGACTATCGCTTGTTCTTGCAGGATTTCTATCACTATAAGAAAGAGCTCACTAAAAACGATTTGCGTCCATACAGCTATCAACTGTTCTCGGCGGCAGCGAATATCAAATCGCCTAATTATTTGAAAATGATTATCGAAGGACAACGTAACTTGTCGGACGATATGATTTTAAAATTCGCTAAAGCACTTCAGTTAAACAAAGAACAAACGGAAGAATTCTTACACTTGGTAAAATTAAACCAGGCCGAAGACACTACGGAACGTAACGTATATTTAAAAAAATTATCTGAAGTTCGTATTAATCAAAAATTAAAGTCTGGCGAAATCGATCGTCGCATATGGGAAAAGATCCCTAACTGGGTTGCTTGGGTAATCTATGCAATGATCGATCAAGAAGGTGTTTCATTTGATATTCACTCGTTAAAAGCGCTTCTACGTAACAAGGCTTCTGAGCAAGAAATCGAAGCCGCGTTAAACTCATTAATCTCTAGTGGTGAGATCCGCAAAGATCCAGTGACTGGTGAAATGAAACGCGCGCATAACTTGATGGATTCTGCCGATGAAATCCCAGTGGCGCTTGTTAGAAAACTTCAAATGCAGTTGATGTACATCGGCTTAGAGTCTTTGTATCAAGAAGCTCCCCAAGAGCGTGAGTTTGGTACATTGACATTGTCGCTGACCAAAGAAGAGTTCGAAGAAACGAAATTCAAATTACGTCAATTACGTAAGACTTTAAACAAAGACAATGCAATCGCTCGTAAAGAAAAAAAAGGCGAGCGTATTTACCAAATTAATATTCAATTGTTCCCAGTGACAGATGTTGCCAAGTCAGATGCGTTAGCGACGGGTAAGACCGCCCATACAGACGAGGCGGCAACTCCAGTGAAAAAGTCAGTTCAGGATCTAGCTCAAGAAGCAATGAAGGCGGCTAATCTGTTTGAAACTGAAGGTCAGATTTAGGAATTTCTAGTGGTTTAATTTTTTATTAAAAAGCGGGTGTTAAGCACCCGCTTTTTTCATTCAAGCTACTTGGTTTAGTCGATTTTTAACTTTAAGCTCAAGAAAACTGGACTTGCGTCCGTGTCATTTTTATTTTCTGTTTTTATACAAACAGAGCAAATGCGCTAAGTATGTGTTTTTTTACCGAAATTTTACTTGATGGGCTATTTTTGCTTATGGTTTGAGCTATTTTGATTTCTTAAACGAATTTAAGATTTTCTTACATTTTCGGTCTAGTAGATCGGAAGAGCGTCG
>DDTZ01000210.1:0-11787 GCA_002344565.1 Bdellovibrionaceae bacterium UBA2351
CGCTGCCTAAGTAGTCTTCGGCCGGGGTGTTGATGAAAAAAGGAACACGACCGGCTTGGCGATCATGAAGTTGTTTTACGATGCTCGGTGATTCTTCAGCTGCCATTTGAGCCCATATTAGTGAGCCAAACAAATACGGGCGATTGCCTTCGGGCCATGTGTGCAAAAACTCGTTGATTTCGAAAATTTTAAAATCACCCAAAGTATCGCTTAGAACAAATGATCTAAGTAATGACTCTTGATAGTTGGATCGCAGACGACCGCCATTTGATAGCTGTGTTTCAAGATAAACTGAAACACCTTCTTTCCACCAGCGTGGCATCAAACCATTTGGGGAAATAATGGACCCGAAAACAGGACGTAAGTAACGATAAAAACCGCGCGCCCCTTCGAAGGTTAAAATATGAGCATATTCATGGGCTAAAAGCTCGAACGCCCAATCGCCGTAATCCGCCAAGCTTTCATTCGTATTTGGCAGAACTGGGTAGATCATTATATGGGGATAAGGGATGCGAGTTGCATAGCCATTAGTCAGATCTGTTTTGTCGTTGATCACGACCGTAGTTTTTCTGGGTTTTTGAGTGAAATATGGGTCTAGTGCCTTATACGCGCGCTCCAATGTGCCCGCCATAAAGAAGCCGATGTCCATTTTTTTTTCATCAACTACGACATAAAAATGTGGAGTTTCAATTGTTTTAAAGCGTATACTTGGAGGAACTTCAAAACAATGGGCAATAGCAGCGAAAAATAGAAGTGATAAAAATATTTTAGACATCCTTTAAGGGTAATACCTAAAGCGTTGCAACATCAAACTCGTTTGACTTTTAGAAGCCATGCAATAGATTTTAAAGTGACGTTTAGAAACATTAGGAGAAACAAATGACAACACTGAAAAATGTAACAAAACTTATCTGTATTTTAGCGATCGCGGTTACTTTTGTTAACTGCCGTGGCAAACAAGAAAAACCAGAAGATGCGACTCCAACTGAATCAACTACCACACCGGAAAGTTCTGCTGTTGACTCTGCAGCGATGTCGTTTGATCCATCGGGTTCAGACAGCGGCAAAATCGACGGTTTAAAAACTGTATTTTTTGACTACGACAAATCAACTTTGTCTGGCGAAGCTAAAAAAGTGATCGCTGGTAACGTAGAGTGGATGAAAAAGAATGCAAACACCAAAGTACAAATCGAAGGTCATTGCGATAACCGCGGTTCAATCGAATACAACGTAGCTTTAGGTGAGCGTCGTGCGAACGCAGTGAAAGACTATATGGCGAGCCTTGGTATTGCTGGTAGCCGTTTAGCGACAATCAGCTACGGTGAAGAAAAACCTCTAGTGTCTTCTGAAAATGAAAATGCTTGGAAGAAAAACAGAAGAGCGAACTTCGTTCCGTCTTCTATGTAATGTAGGTAATGATTAAAAGTTTATTTTTAATCAGTTTAGTTAGTCTTTTTACCATCGGATGCCAAACCGTTGAACCTCCTCTTGAGGAATGGGTCATGGCAAGAGCGGCTTACGAAGCCGCTCGTTCTGTTCAGGCGGCCAAATACTCTCCGGGGTTTTGGCATCAAGCCGAAGAGTCTTATAAAAAAGCACGTATTTTGTATAAAGAAGAAAGCTACGATGAAGCCAAGGTTGAGTTTAACGCGGCCAGAAGAGCGGCAGAAAAAGCGGAAAACTCGGCCCGTTTGAAACGTCAGCAAAGCGGAGAAGTATTATGAGAAATTTAGCATTAGGTTTAGCGGTATCTATGATGATCACGGGTTGCTTGAAAACTCGCAGTGACGTTAAAGACGGCGAGACTAAACAAGTAATGGCTCAGCAAGTGACAACGCTTCAACGTACTAATGCGGATACGGCAAATCGTATCGCTGAATTAGAGCAAGAAATTCGTGAAATGAATGGGAAAGTAGAAGTTCTCGAAAATAAATTAAGCCGTCAAAATCCGGAGTCTGAAAAACAGTTGAAATCTATGAACGATCAAGTGAACGAAGCTAATAAAAAATTAGCGGTTTACCAAGAGGAGCTTGTTAAGCAGGAAGCGATCGTTAAACAGCTGACTCAAGAAGTTGAATCCATGAAGTCTGAAGCTGCCTCGGCCAAAGCGGCTCAAAAAGAAGAAGAAAAGAAAACCCCTCTTCAGTTAGCGGATGAACATTTTAAGCAAAATGATTGGAAGAAAGCGATCATCCAATATCAAAAATATCGTGATGAAAATCCTAAAGGTAAAAAAGTAGCTGAAAGTACATACCGTATTGCCTACGCGTTCGCCGAACTTGGTATGAAGGAAGAAGCGAAAACGTTCTACGAAGAAGTAATTGCTAAATTTCCAGCGTCTCCGGAAGCAAAGAAAGCTAAGGCTAAAATCAAAGCGATTAAGAAATAGTCTCCCCCTGCTTCGTTTCGCTGGTGGTGTATTTCAATTTTTGTCACTGTCTCAGACTGGTATAAAAATGTGTCTCTCTGTGATACACATTTTGCCTCAGCTCGACTAGAACTTGGCACTCTTAATGCTCCTCTTATCCGTAAGAGGAGTTTATGTTTTTCAAGGATTACAAATTAGAAGTCTTAATAGGTTCAACATTAGCGCTGGTTTCAGTCTATATGTTCTATCAATTAATGACTATTAAGCCTAGAAACGTAAACCCAGCCGATAAAATCTCGTTTGAAATGGCTCGTCCCCAGACGGACATCGCTAATGAATTTAGCTTAGATGGCCGTGAGATCGATTCACGATTTGAAAATCCATTCGTTAAAAAAGACTTGGGTAAACACGCTGACAAAAAGAATGTTAAACCTAATTTAGTACCTATCCAAAAGAAAGCTGCCGAAGCGAAAAAAGACACAGCTAAAAAAGACGATGATAAGAAAAAGGGTATGCAAGTAAAAGTAGTTCCAAGAGACCAGCAACCACGCATGAATTCAGAACCTGATTCAAATTATAATCAGCGTATGAATGCTCAGTCAGGAAGTGGAAATGAAAACAAGCAAAATGAAGATCCTAAGAAAGAGAAAGAAAAAACGAACAAACGCAGTATCTCTGAATTTGTGGATTTATTAAGTGATCCTAAAACAGAACGTATTGGGCAGCTTGTATCTGCCATCAAAAATGGTGAAATCGAGCAAAGTGAACTGTATGATTTTTTAGGTAAGATGCTAAGTTCAGACAAAGCTAAAGTTCAGTCGGTAGGTATTTATTTAGCCTATTACGCTCCTACGTATCAAACATTCCGCTTAGTAGCGATGAATCAAGAAACGATGAGCGCTGAAGTAAAGACATATTCAGATCAATTTTTGAATTCGTTCAGCCAAGCTGAAAAATTACCTGTATTAGCGCAAGCGTTGCAGTCAAATGACCTAAAAGTAGTTGTCAAAGCGGGTGAAGTCATTATTTTAGGATTGCAAAATATCAAAAATGGCCAAACGATAGATTATGGCGCGCGCAGTAACAGAGGAACAAATGAGATCAAATCTTCCAGCTTTTTGGATTACTTTTTACCAATCGCTGAAGTACTTAAATCTAGCCAAAATCAGACTATTGCAAGCCTTGGCTCGGCACTTTCACAGCAATTATCTTCGATCGCCTCAAACACCCCTTAACATAATAGTTGCGATGGCACTCTTGTTACTCGCAGCCCCCAGTTTTGCTTATTTAAAATTACCTAATGGTTTGGATTCTGACGAACGAAAATCAGTTATGAAATCAATCGGGTTTGCTGGTACTACGAAATATGTTTCTAATGGTTATATGCTGGGTGGATACGATGGCATCGAGTTTTCATCACAGTTAGAATCGATTTCTTTTTCCGACGTAAATCATCTCAGCATGACCGCCATCGATCAGCAAAATCAGGTACTGACGAGATTAGGGCTTGCCAAAGGTTTTTACCATAACCTCGAAATTTCACTGCAATTTATTCCGTTCTTTTTACAAACAGAAATGTCGGGCTATAGTGGCTCTATCAAATACTCGATGTACGAAGATGAAAATATACCCGTGACTATTGATGTACTTCTTCATGGCGGTGGAATTAATTTTGGAAATTTATTAGGTATACAAAGCGCAGGAATGGATTTTATCGTAAATTACTATAAAAAGTATTGGTCGTTCTATGCGGGTTTCGGGCAAACACGCATCATTGGAACCTTCATTGGTGGTAACAACGGTCTTACTGAAGATAATCAAACGGCAACGGAAGACTTGGGGCAGAATCGCGTATTTGCTGGGATGTCTTATGATTTTCAAACGTTTCAATTAGGTCTGCAGGCCGAACGTTTCTATGAAACTACCGGTATCGTTAAAATCGGAAAACGTTTCTAATTGAGAATCTCAAATTAGCGCGTAAACACTATTTTCACCGCGTGGGCACGAAATGTCCAAGGCTTGGCACTCGTGATTAATTTCACTTAATAGTGAATCTAGAGCCTTCGCGTTGGTACTGCCGTTGCAATACTATAGAGACAGAAGCGGCCACAAAGTCTTTCCCCCCAAAGACGGTCCTTCTATCCCCCTGAAAACCCAGCTTTCCCCCAAGCTGGGTTTTTTCTTTTCTTGGGTAGACTACCTAGCTCCATATATTTTTTGAATTAAGGTTTGATCCCCAATGCTTAGGGTTGTCGCATGGCCCATGATGGATGCGAACGTTTCAAAACCTGGGCGAGGAACCATAATCAGTTTTCCATTTACACTATAAGCACCATTCCAATAGTGCATGATCGAATAGAAATCATAAGGTCCACTATTGTCCATCGCGCCTAAAGATAGCTTATCGTAAGAATACGCCATGTCCCCGGCATTTTCAGGAAACACTTGAATGTAGGTGTCGCGATCAGGTCGCTGATGTTCATGCATTAATCCAAGCACGTGACCAAGCTCATGTAGAAGAGAAACAGAATTCCAGCACCAGTCAGCGGCGAAATTAAATACGCGTTCACCACCAGAAGCCCCCGCGCCCAATTCAGTCCAGCAACGATTAGCTGCTTTAGTATTGGTAACGTACAAGTAATTGGAATCAAATAGGCCCTTTGTGCGGCAACTGACCTTTGCAACCTTACCCCAAGCTTGGCAGGCTTTATAAAATAAATCCTGGTTGGCTTTAGAAATATTCGAATGAAACTTAACAGGTACGACGCCCTTCTTCCACGCTTTAGAGGAGTAGGCTTGGAAACCGGAAGCACCCTTCGCCGACAGTTCTGAAGCATCGATTCGAAAATCACCGTAATCAATGCTTGTACGTTCTTTATCATCTGTTTCGTTCTCGGTAGTCGGACGCTCGGGTGGGTAGCTGATTCCTTTTTGGCAGGAAATGGCCGTAATACAAATAACCGGGAGTAGGATTAGTTTTAAGTAATTCATGTTTGTCAGATTAACATGAACGCCTAGAGCCGTCTGCGCGTCGAAGGTAGTGAATGACTAAACCAGGACTATTTCTGTTCTATTTTTGAAACGATAGAAGTCGTTGATTTGCCATCGATAAACATTAACGACAAAACCTGACCTCCGTAACTTTGTACGAATTCGCCACCAACTATTTGATTTATTTTCCAGTCTCCGCCCTTAACTAAAACATCAGGACGAACCATCTTGATCAAGTTTTCTGGGGTGTCTTCTGTGAAAATTACCGTTGCATCGACGGATTCAAGGGCCGCCAAGATTTCCGAACGATCGATTTCATTCTGAATTGGACGAGTTGGACCTTTTAAACGTTTAACCGAGGCATCGGCGTTGATTCCTACGACTAAGAAATCGCCTTTAGATTTGGCTTCTTTTAAATACTTAACATGGCCTATATGAAGTAAATCAAAACAGCCATTTGTGAATACGATTTTTTTTCCATTTCGAACGGTGCCCAGCTTTTCAAGCAGGGCTTTGGAATCAGAATAAAACCGGCCCATAACTATTTTCTGCGAACTAAAGGAAGATCTAAAAATTCCCCTAGGAAATCACGATTAAATGCCCACGAGATAAGAGGCAAGGTCACGCCACCTGTAACAAGAATTAAAATGCTACGTAAAGCAATCTTTGTTAGTGCAAAGAAATCAACTTTATCACCACGAACTTGAATCTTTTGATCGTAAGCCCACTCGCCGGGAGTGTAACCAAGAAAGGCGCGGAACGTAGTGTAGTAAATGAAACCAACGCTACAGAACAACAAGAATAAAGAAAGGTAAACAGCGCCTTGGTCATCTGGATTTCTGATATTTAATAGAAGATCAATCTTAGTGATCGCTAGTAAAGCTACAAGGAATAACAAAGTCGAAGCTGTTACTAACATTAAATCTAAAAACATTGCAGTAATTAGCGGACCTGATGCTTTGTATGTAGCTTCCACTTTAGAGGTAATTATTTTTGTAACTTGATTTTTAGGGATCTCAAGTTGTTGGCTAGCTTTCTGTTTTGACGTTTCGATATTTTTTAAAATCTCGTCCACGATATCGTGAGTTTGCCCTTGCGCTGCTGATGAACGTGCTTGATATGAGGTGTCTGAATCTAAACCATCTACGTCGAATGTATTGATAGGCGTATTTGATTTTTTATTCGGAAGGGGAGTTGAAAACAATGCTTGTGCCGTTTGATGTGCAGACACGGCAGCACTTGAGGCCATCGCCGACTTCTTTGTAGGAGTCGTGTTAGGTGCCTGTGTCGCTGCTTTTTCATTCAGTGGTTGTTGGTTTCTGTGGAAACCTAGACCATCTGTAATGGGTTTGAATTCAAATTCTTCGAAGGGATCTACTTCATTGTGCATCAAGCCTCCATAAGATCAAATTCATACTTTAGGATGGACAGTCCAGTAAGGCAAGCCGTTTCAACCCTTAAAACCTGAGAACCCAAAGTGACCGGACTTAAGCCAAGTCCTTCTAAGCCCTTGATTTCATTGGTAGAAAAACCACCCTCACTGCCTATGACTAATCCAATGTTTTTGATCGGTTTATCTTTCTGTTTTTCCTTAAACTGGGCAATCGCTTGCTTCGCATTTAGGGCCGAGTCGCCCTCGTAAAAGAATAGACACTGATCTATAGCCAACTGGTTAATTTTCTGCGAGAAATCCTTCCAAGCAAATGGATTTGAAAGCTTCATCAGTTCGCCACGGCCAGACTGTTGAGTCGCTGAAACGATGATTTTTTGCCAACGTTCCTGTTTATGCTGCAAATCCTTTTCTTGCATACTTTTGACAAAGGAAAATTCGGAATAGAACGGGTGGATTGAATGAACGCCCATTTCCACTGCTTTTTCCATAACGGATTCTAGCGTCGCAAACTTCGGCATCGACATGAATAGGTGAATATGTGGATATTTTAATTCTGGAATTTTTCTAACTTCAACGACGGAAACAGTCGCGCGCTTTTTTTCCACGTTATCTACATGAACCAAGAAGCCTTGGCCTGAGGAGTTCAGCAATTCAAAATGTTGATCTTTTCCTACACGGCAAACATCAAAGATATGATGAAACAAATCTTTGTCGATAACTAGCTGTTCACCAATTTGTAAATTGATGTCGAGCCAATATCTACGCATGAGTAACCCAGTAACCGATCCAATCGTCTTTTTCTAATCGCATTTCGATTTTTAAATTCTGGTCTTCGATGAAATCAGAAAGGAACTCTGCTTCATGTTCTTTTAGAATACCAGTAAGGATCATAGAGCCGTTGGTCTTCATACACTTTACTAAGCTAGCTTTGATTTTTAGAAGCACGCCATCGATGATGTTAGCAACAACTAGATCATAGGCTTCGCGAACTTCTTCAATGGGTGTCCCTGATATTTCAAAGTGAGTGATATTATTTTTAGTAACGTTTTCGCCAGCTACGCGAATCGCTTCGGGATCTACCTCTAAACCTTTTACACTTGCAAAGCCTTGAAGGCGCGCCAAAATTCCTAGGATTCCAGTGCCCGTGCCGACATCAAGAAGAGTGTGAGTGCTTAAATTAGACTGTTGTTTGCTGTATTTATTAATCAAGTAAGACGCCATTTGAGTCGTTGCGTGTGTTCCTGTACCGAATGCCATACCAGGATCTATGAAGATAGGAACCGGGCAGTCGGTCGGAACAGGTTCCCAGCTAGGTACCACCCAATATTTGTCCACCAGCTTAAAGGCTTTAAAACCTTTTTTCCATTCTTCTAGCCAATCTTTTGTTTCTTCTTCCGTAATTTCCCAATCGACTTGCGGGGCCATGTCCGTCAATCCATCAAAGAAGTTGCAGCCAGGGCGTTCATTGAAGAACACATCAACTGAAATATTTTTTGAATACAAAACTTTGGGGTCGTAAACCAAATTGGGTTGAACGAAGTTTAGTGCTTCGGACACACCCAAAGCGCCGCAATCAAAGCAATGTTTAGTGATTGTGGATTCTGCATCCGCGCTGATGTTTTTAAGTTTAATTTTGATGTAGGTATTGGCCGCTGCTGTCATGGGCGTAAGGATTAGCAGTTTCTAATAACTCGGTCACTGGAATCTTTTACAAGAAGATGAGTAGTAATCTGCGCGAATTAGTTGGTTTCGGCAGAGTCGCCGATCATAAACCACGGGTTATCAAGCATAGGGAGCTCTTCACGCGTGAAGAGCTTAACTTCTCGGGCAACCGCAATTTTGCCGTAAACTGCGATTACTTTGAGTTGACCGACAGGAGCTTGGATTTCCCCCATGACCTGGGAACCGGTTGAGTCTCTCATTGTTACCTTGCGTGTAACGGTGATGACCTGGTTCTTCTTAAGTTTGCCTCCGTCGGCTCCCTTAAGGTAGAAGTCCTTATAAACAGGGTCCGTGTCAGACAACGGGATGTTTCTGCGAACTTCGAATATTGAAATTTCATCGGCCGAGGCTAAAGAGTGAATCCCTAGTAGGGCCAGAACTAAAATCCATTTCATACTAGCTCTATCGGAGTCTCATTTTTAGACTTCACAGAACATAAGACCAGATTTTTAAAGTGCCAGGCCCGAAATTCTTCCCTATTTCCATTATATTGGAAATGAGGAGATTTTTGGGCCTGGCACCTTTTTTACTCTTCGCGGAATAGTTTGTTGAAGTCGCGGTTTTGTTTGTGGCTGGCTTTGAAAGAGCGTTTGCCTACATGCTTACCGGGCGCTGGTTTTGCCGTTTTCGGTTTTACGTGGGTTTTTGGCTTAGTGTCCGCCGGAAGATCTTTGAGGAAGACTTTTTTAAGGTCAGTTTCATCTATGTAGGTCAGTTCGCCGCGATCTAAGTTACCTAGCTTTAATTGGCCGATAGCAATGCGTTGAAGTTTCAATACGTCGTAGCCAATTTTTTCGAACATGTAACGAATCTGACGATTCTTACCTTCGTTGATTACGATTTTGATCCAATTGTACTGTTTAGAGCCTTCTTTGCGGCTAATTTTTTCGATATGGATCGCTCGCACGCGGCCGCCGGGAATAGATACGCCCATTCTTAAACGGTTCAGGTGTTTATCGTCTGGCTGGCCATCCACTTTTACAAGATATGTTTTTGTAATGTCGTTCTTAGGTTGCATGACCTTGTTAGCGAATTCGCCATCGTTTGTGAATAATAGCAAACCTTCAGAATCCCAATCTAAACGTCCCACCGGAAATACGCGATGAGGAAGGGTTTCTAAGTATTGGGCCACAGTTGGGCGTCCTAATTCATCTTCCATAGTGGTTAAGATGCCTTTAGGTTTATGTAGCATTAAATACACTTTATCAGTGACTTGCTTGATTGGCTTACGGTCAACTGTGATACGGTCTTCTTTGGGGTTAACTTTGATACCTAACTCGAATACTTTTTTGCCGTTAACTAGAACGCGGCCATCAGCAATAATACCATCGGCAGCTCGGCGGGAACAAATGCCTGAATCGGCTAAAAATTTGTTAAGTCTTAAAGTCCCCGAGTTGTCTGAGGTTTTGTCTGCGGTTTTATTTGATTTGTCTGCCATGGTTCGCCGTTCTTTGAAGGATCGTTTTGTGTTGTCACCAGTAAGTGACGGACCTTTCTTATCAAGTCCTCCAGGCGTTTGTCACCTACATACACGTTTTCAAGAGCGGATTCGGATTGAGAGAGTAAAATAGTAATATAATTCTGCCAAGATTCTGAATTTTTTTCCCAGAACCCAAGCGTGATGTCCTCTAGTTTCTTTACGATGTCTCCATAGAATGGATCTGTGTTTCTAGACACAAAGAATTGCTCAATACGCTTAACCGGCCAGAACAATTTTGGGATATCATGCAATTTAGCGTTTTGGATGTCCTGTGACTTCTGGAACATGTATCCACGAGTCAGGGCGCCTGTAATTAGGCCATTTTTGATCGTAAACTGCATTAAATGATGGGCGCTGACTTCCAGAGTATGAACAAACTGAGAGTCAATTTCCATAGACGAATCAAACGAGATTTTAAGCTGAGTACGTAATGGTTCAAGAACGCCATTGCGGATGGTGAACTTGCGATCTAACTGAAGTACGTCAATGCCGCTGCCATCTTTCAGAATAAAGGCGAACCATTTCTTTTGTTCAGTGAAAAGTTTAAATTTCACTTCCTTCATGTAACGGGCACGAATGTAGCGAGTTAGGATCTCTTCAACGGCTTTTGGCGATTCCACCTCGATAATCTGGATTTGATCTGGAAATGTGATCTTCGATAAATCAAAGTGGTTTTGGTAAAAGTCGTTAAAGTTTTTTAATAAAATTTGAATTTCGTGGCTCAGGTGCCCGCGATTTGAGTACCAGTGCGAGTATTCAAGGCATTGGTAAAAGAATTCGCTGATTAATCCATCAGAAAGTTCTTCTTCTGGGGAGTGAAAGGCTTTTAAGTAGTTATACAAAGCCAAACGCGTTGGTGACGTGTGTGGATTGATCTCAGTTAAAAACTTGATTAAATAGGCGACTTTCAACATAAGAATAAAATAGGAATTTTTTAGTGATTAGTCTAGCATTATCTTCTATAGTTTCATTCAGAAAACCATCTTGAAGGAGCGCTTTGTGAAAAAAGAGCTGAATTACAATTTTTTTGATCTAAATGGGGACGCCTCGGTGAAGCCCGTGTTTAATCAGCCTCCGCCGGCTAATTGGAATTTTGCTCAAGACCAAGACAAAGTCGCAATCGCTAGTGTACCTACGCCAGAAATTTCGGGTCATCAAAACGAGATGGCTGATCTAAAAATGGAAATTATCGAAATTCAAAAAGCATCTAAGTTGCGCACAGATCGTTATAATTTGTCTTTGCAGCGTTTAGAGGCGCAGCAAACACAGATGGCGAATGATATCGCCGAAAAATTTGCACTGCTGTTGCAAAAATTTAACGAGCAAAAGAAGTACGATCAAAAAGTTCAAGATATCGTTGATCGTCACAATAATCTTTTAAAAGGCTACGAAGTTCGTTTGAATCAAATGCAAAAGTTATTGATGCAAAAAGAACAAGACTACGTCGAAGCTGTTACGTCTCTGAAAGAACTTAAAGCAGAAATTGGACGCTTGAAGCGTCTGTAGAAAATGAAACACCTCAGTTTACTTTTTGTCTTGGGTTTGTGCGTGGTCGGTTGTACGACGGGACAAATAATCGAGAAGAAAGAGTATCTTCCAACTGCTGAGGCTTTGAAAAACGACAATCGAAAGTTAGCCCTCAATCGTTTTCCAGCGAAGGAAGAAACTCATTTCATTCCGTTGCTGGAGAAAGTGTATTTGCAATTTATTGATGATGTCGAAGTTATCACTAAAGATTCGAAAGACACACCAGAGTTCTCAATGCTTCTACGTGAATCTAGAAAAATTGAGCGTAACGAAAAGCTGTCCATCTCTAACGAAATAGATCAGTTG
>DDTZ01000210.1:12124-15366 GCA_002344565.1 Bdellovibrionaceae bacterium UBA2351
TTATCCAGCCAATCATGAAATCTTTTGGATGCATCTACTACTTGGGTTGACGTTTGCTAAGAAAAATCAAATTGCCAATGCCCGGGTTGAGGCCAAACGCATATCTGAGCTTTTTGCCCGTGTGGACATGAGTGGTAAGCCGTTTTATGATAATGCCGGTATTCGCGTGTTATCAGCGATGCTGTGGGCAGCGTGCGGTGAGAAAGAAAACGCAATCGTTGATCTGCGCAAGGCTGAAGCGATGGGTGGTTTTATCGGTGCCAACCAATATGAAAATAAATCCTTTGACTGGAACCTCGTATTTAAAGGGACCGGTTTTGTTCCAGATAGTAAATCGAGTTCGTTTTCTGATAAAATTAGTGGTTTTAAGGCCATTCAGTTTAGATCCGAGATCCCCGAGAAAAAAATGCCGACAGTGCAAATTACGAAAACAAAAATGGTTTTTTCATCGCAACCTTGGCATAAAGAAAATTTAATTCGTAATGAGTCGTTCAAAGAAACCATTCAGAAATCAAAATATATGTCTCGCATGTTTAAGAGTGAGCTCGAGTATCAATCCCTGAATTTAGTTACCAGTGTGGCTACCGGTGTTGTTTTGGCAACGGGTATCACTGTTGGGGTTGCTATTGTAGGTGGAGGAATCTATCTGGCCGCGCAGTCGGGAGCCTCGGGAGCATCTGAGGGGATTGCGCAGATAATTGGGATTGGTTTCATCGCGGGAACTGAAATCTATAATGCAGGAATTCGGTTTTATGATTCCACTCAGGCAAAAATCCAATCTGAACGAAATGAATTCCAAGACGTAAGTCGTTTCTATCGGTATGTTCGTTTTATTCCGGATTTCTTGATCTTGGAGACCGATGCTACACAAACCACGAATTCCAAACACTTTTTTAAAATCGAAAATTCTGCAGGACGAATTCAGATAAGCTTTGAACCTTAAAAAAGTATTAATTTCCTTCGACATCTGTATGTGCTTTGTATAGTTGGTTTACTTTAAATCTTCGATACGTTTGAAAAATTTGTCTTTGTTTTCAAACTCAGTCAAAGTTTTAGACTTGATCCAGTTTCCGTTAGAATCAAAAAATAAAATGGTAGGTAATCCCACAATGCCATATTTTTTCTTTAACTCATTGAGTGACGTAGAATCTTTAGTTGCATCCATTTTTAACAATACTACATTTTTGGTGCGTTCGATGAATTCCGGCGTCGTGAAGACGTGCTCTTCTAGCTGCCAGCAAGCAGCACACCAGTCAGCAAAGAAATCTACAATAACCGGTTTTTTATCTACCCTGGCCTGATTCAAGTTCTCTTCGGAAAAGGGTGTCCACAATTTGTTTTTATTGAACTGTACATCTTGGTATTCAGAGCGTGGCAAGGATGTCGTCGTTAATCCAGTGACACCCATCACGAAAAATACAAAACCAAGAATAAGTACCGCCTGCATAAAGCCTTTTTTTACTAAATCACGTTTTCGACCTGACGGCTTTAAGAAGGCACCAAACAAGCTGGCAAGTGTCACTAAAGTTATCCCCAATACCGAATGGAAAATGCGCGTGTTAACTAGAAGTTCAAAGTAGTAGAAAAATCCGAACATCATCAGTGAGCCCAGAATAATTTTCGTCGTCTCCATCCAGGGGCCTGAACGGGGTAGCTTGCGCATCAGTTCGGTTGAGGATCCTAGCAGGATAAAGATCAGTCCGAGTCCCATCGCATACGTAAACAATAGGAAAAAACCCAGCACAGAGCTTTGTTGAGTGGAAACATAAGTTAAAATAGAAACCAGAACGGGGCCAACGCATGGACTGGCGACGATGCCTGCGAACAGTCCTGACAAGTAGGCACCTAGATACCCTTTTCGCTTTGAGCCTTGACCAAACCGGTGATGGATAAAGTTTGGCATTTGTAAATCAAACGCACCATACATCGATAGGGCCATTAAGAAAAACAGGGCGCAGATAAATGTTAAAACGTAAGGGTTTGATAAAATGGAACCAAACAGCATTCCTGATTTAGCAGCGGCTAGACCTAAAACTGAGTAGGTAGTCGCAATACCCAAAACATATACGACACTAATCAAAAAGTTAGTGAGTCGCGTGCGGCTTTCAGAATGATTATTTAGAATCGCTAGAGTTATCGGAATCATTGGGAAAATGCAGGGAGTGAAGCTAGTTACTATACCGGCTAAGAAGGCCAGAATTAATGCTAACCATAAGCTTTGACCCAAAAAGTAGCTAAAGCCTTCAGCCGAGAATAAAGACATTTCTTTCGGCATGTTGGCGATCGAAGCTTTTGGATTTCCTGTAAAAGAAACAGGTATGGTTATATCTTTGCTTTTTGGAAATAGGCAGAAAGAGTCAGAGCATGCTTGATACGTTAACTCAAAAACAAACTTTCCATTGTCATCAACGAACCGATCTGGTGTTTCGATAAGTAAATTCATCGTTGAATTGCTTTCAACACCACTGCGATTTTTTTTTGAAAATTTATCGAACCACTTTTTTAGCGGAGATAATGTCATGGTTTTTACGTTAATTCCGGATGGTTCCAGAAAGGTAACTTTGAATTGGTCTTCATAGGCGTGGTAACCAGCTGGTAACTGTAGATTCAATTGAATCGAGTATTCATTTTTTGGTTCAACTGAAGCTGGACTAGACGCAATTTGCACACGTAAAGGATCTTTCGTGTTCTCGTCAGCGTGCAGGGAAGGGGTAAACCAAAGGCTAGTCCCTAGGGCTAGAAATATTGTCAAAGTGGTGGTTAGTCGGGAGTTAAGCATCGCATATCCTATCGGTTTGTTCATAGTATAACTTAGTTCTCTAGAAAGGTTGATAGGTTTTCTGACTTAGGTCCGGAAAAATTAAACTTTCTTCGCCTTAGGCTCAATATTTTACAGTAGATGCCGAATACATGAGCGAGGTAAATATGGGATTTGTAGGTGTTATAGTCGTTTTCGTTATGGTGTTCGGCGGTTTTATTTTAGCCGGTGGACATTTAAGCGTTATCGTGAGCGCAGCGCCACTCGAATTGATGATCATCGGGGGAGCCGCACTGGGAGCGTATATTATCGCTAACCCATTAAAAATTATCAAAGCGGGATTTAAGCTCGGCATTCATGCGATGACAGCAAAAGGTCCTCAGAAAAAAGATTATCTAGAGCTATTGCAATTGTTGTTTCAGATTTTCCAAGTTTTCCGTAAGGAAGGTCCTCAGGGGATCGAAAAACATATCGAAGATCCTTC
>DDTZ01000103.1 GCA_002344565.1 Bdellovibrionaceae bacterium UBA2351
TTGAAACATGGTATCTACCAAGGTGGAAATGCGTTTAAATTCACAGAAGATTTCAATTTAGATGGCGACGAAATTCTATACATCGGTGACCATATCTATGGCGATATCTTGCGATTAAAAAAGGACTGTAACTGGAGAACAGCTATGGTTCTAGAAGAACTTCAGTTTGAGCTTGAGAATAACATGAAGGCCGAACCCACTGTTGAAGAAATTGAGAAACTAATGGCTAAGAAAGAGCCGATGGAGGATAAGTTAACTCTATTGATGACGGAACGAACCGAAAATCCTAATATCGACGAAAAAGAAATCGAAGAACTACAAAACGTAATATCTGGAATCGATGCGCAGATTTCTCAGCTGATTAAACGGCAGCAATCGTTATACAATCCTCAGTGGGGACAATTAATGAGAGCCGGTAATGAAGAAAGCTATTTAGCTTACCAGGTAGAACGTTATGCCTGCGTCTACATGTCAAAACTGTCTGACTTGTTAGCCTTGTCACCACGAACTTACTTCCGGGCGCCACGACGTCCCCTGTCCCACGAAAGAATTTAATCACTATGAAATTGAGCAAGCTAAGTTTAATTGCTTGTTTAGTTTCGATCTCGGCGCTAGGCCAATATCGCTGGCAGGCGCCGCCTAAGGATACGCTAGGTGTCCGTTTTGGATTTATATCTCCCGTTTTATTTGCGGACATTAAAGACAACAAGGAAACGGGCGCGGGCACTCCGATAAAGTATCAGCCTAATTCCAGTTCGAGAACGGCGCTTACGCTATTCTATAGTCATTTTGCTCTCACGGGCAGTGTCTCCAATCCCCTTACGGAAGAGGACAAAGAAAACAAAGGACCAGCCAAAGTCGACGATTACCAATTTCGATTTTATTACAAATACGGAACTTGGGATTTCTTTTATCAAAACTATCAGGGCTACTATGTTGAAAATTCCGGACAGGTCGATCCAGCATTTTCGGGGGTCAAAAAAATTCAACGTCCCGATATCAAAACATCGCATCAGGGCGTGCAGTATTTCTATATCCCAAATGCCGAACGTTATTCTTTAGGTGGAACGTTCGATCAGAATACTCGGCAGATTGAATCCGGTGGCAGTATTTATTTCTCAGGATATATCGGTGAACATTCTGTAGAGGCCGATAGCCCACTGGTTCCTGCAAATATAGCTGCCGGTTATGGTTCGTTTGCAAATTTTAAAGAAGGGCATTTTCAGAACATTCGCGCGGGCTTAGGCTACGGTCACACCTTTGTCCTCTACAAATTTTATTTCGGATTTGTATTTGGAGCCTCCCATGGGTTACAACATCAACGATTCGATTTAGTCACTGAAAAATTTGATCGCTGGGTAGCTGCGACCGGCGCCAATATCAAAGTCGGTTTTGGCTACAACGCCGAAAAATTCTACAGTGGTTTTCAATATGTAATGGACAACACATCTATTGGTTTCAATGAATATAGCATAGGACTCACCACGGGCGAGTACCGATTGTTTATCGGCACTCGCTTCGAAGGCGTATCTATTCCTCCTGTTTCCAAATTGGGGGAATGGCTTTATGGCGAATAAAGCATAGCTCATGCTGTATAAATTTTTGACAAACAAGAAACTACTTCAGACCGTTTAGAAAAGTATGGAGAACTTAAATTACGTAAGGCATAACTAATCTCGTTGTTCGCAAGAATGACACATTTTTCCCCCTCTTGCCTCTTTGAAAAAAGGGGCTTTTTTTTACCCAAAAATTATAATAGATTTTTAGCATGAACAATCCAAACTCGCGCGTATTCCAGAAACTAGCTAAGAAATATAATACGCCTGAAAAAGTTCAAAAATTTATATCGTCACTAAAATATAACAAGATGCCAACGATGCGGTCTGCCCTTTCAACTTGGCGACATAAAGAGGCTCATTGCATGGAGGGTGCGTTCTTAGCCGCCGCAATATTGGAAAATTTAGGTTACCCGCCTTTGATCTTAAGTTTTGAAAGTATTGATCTACTTGAGCACGTCATTTTTATTTACAAAAAAAATAATCGATGGGGCGCAATCGGGTGTTCACGAGATCAAGGTCTTAAAGGGCGTAAACCCGTTTTTAAAACGATTCGTGCGCTGACTTTAAGTTACTTTGAGCCCTATATAGACAAGACCGGATTGATCACCGCTTATCAACGGGCTAATCTTGATGAAACTGGTGGAGATTGGCGCTATTCAAAACAAAATGTTTGGAAATCCGAAAACTATCTACTGAATCTGCCGCACATAAAACTTAAGAGCTCAAAAAAACGCAATCAGGTAATTAGAAACCGTTATCTAAAAAATGGTCCGATGAAACCAAAATCATTTTGGCTTTATTGATCGGGGCATTGAGCAGCAATTTTGCTAGCCACTCGATTCAAGGTTTCTTCGCGGACACCGTCGCCATCAAACATCTTCACATCAGACAAAAACGTTTTCATTTTCTTCAAAGTTGAACAGTCCAAATCATTTCGATGACTCAATGGAACTAACGTTGTCATTTTTTTTAAACTTGAAATTTTTTTAAGTGTAGCTTTCGAAGTATTTAAATTTGAGGCCAACCATTGGTCAGTATATGTACTTCGACTGTATATCTTATCTAAAATAGGAGTTGGAGTATTGCTATTCATCGCAAACGCCACATCTAATTTATCCTCAATCCCATGTTTTTTAAAAATCGACTCAAGCGTCGCCGAAGTTATTTTTTTATGAATTACAATAGTAGATAAAAGATCACGATTATCCGTGGCCTCTGCCAACTGCTTTAATGAGTCATCTTCTAGAAAAGGCGAGCTTACTGCCGCCACTTGAAAACCCAAATCATTTTTATGGACCTCTAGTTCTTGTTTTAACCATTCATTTTCTTTGCCTTGATG
>DDTZ01000021.1 GCA_002344565.1 Bdellovibrionaceae bacterium UBA2351
CGGGACGCAAGTGCCGATTCGATGGCGATAACAACGGCTCAAGAACTGGTCGACGAGACATTGTCTTTCTGTCAGCAACGATTTCATCAATCAAATATCGATTTTAGAATCAAAATGAACTTTCAAGGTGAAGTGTACTGTCGTCAGACGGAAATTTCACAAGTTCTATTGAACTTGCTAAATAATTCCTTTGATGCCGTGTATAGTCTTGACGAGAAATGGGTTGAGTTAAGCGTAGAGAAAATTAAAAACAACCTTGTCATTTCTGTAACTGACAGTGGCCGCGGAATCTCTAAAGAGGTTCAAAATAAAATATTTCAACCGTTTTTTACAACAAAAGAAGTGGGTAAGGGAACCGGTCTTGGATTGAGTATTTCCAAAGGAATCATTGATGCACATTCAGGGCAATTCTATTTAGATGAGAAATGCGCTAACACTAGGTTTACGATTGAGATCCCACTAAATGTCACGCCAATTTCCAGTGGTCAGGCCGCTTAGTTAGCGACGATATTCGCTGATTTTTCCCATACAAAATATAACAAATGCAAGTGCTGTAAGTGGCGCTGCGAAGAAATTCAATATCGGGATATAAAAGTACCCGCCAGTAAGCAACGACAATGTCCAAAGCGAGTTCTTTTCTTTCAATTGAAATCGTTCAAACTCGGACATAGTTGCATACTCTTGCAGAACATCATAGGGAAATACGCTTTTAGCTAAATAAGCATTTAAAAAGAAAGGAACTAAAATCTGGCCACCCGGAACAAAAAGCAAAATGGGTAAACAAAGAAAGAGCAATCCAAAGTACTTCAGAATCGAAATGAAAGAATTCTTTAGGCTATGAAATAACGTTAGCTCTGAGTTTTCGGAAAGGTTCGGAAAATACATTTTTTTTATGACCGGATTTAGTAATGGAACCAAGATTAATGAAGTTAGAAGGATAAGAACGAAGTAAGTCGCCATGAAAATTAAAATTGTAAAAATTAACAGAGCAAAAATGTTCAGTAAGGAAAACCCGAGCCAAATATCCAACTGACTAAACACAGTTTGTACCAACCCGAATGTCTGTAAGTACGGCACGAATTCGGTCGTAATAACTGGCCAACCCCAAACTAAAATGGAAATGCAGAATATGGCCGCTAGCACAACAGGCAGAGCTAATCGGATTATTATCGCTGGATTGATGAGTGATGCCCACGACATTTGAATGGCCTTACTAATAGTCATGGGCGGCATGTAAGCAGAAAATAGTTTCATAAATTTCCTTTCCTAAAATTAAATCTTAGGAAAGAAAAAAAATCACCTTAAATATTAAAAACGCGGACGACGCGGACTTGGTATCGGCGCGGGTTGGTTCGAGTATTGGCATTTTCTCCAGACTAATCCGACGCTTTGGCGCATGCTGAAATCTTTTGAATCTAAACTGATAACTGCATTCGATCGGTCTGTCATTTTTGGATAAAAGCTAATGCCTAACTGGGAAAGGAAAATCATCGTGTGAGAGCCTGAAATACATGATGACCATACGTAACGAGTTGGGCTGGCTTCAACGTGGAATGTGTAGTCGTTATTCGTTGGCCCGCGGTGAATCACCTCACGGAGTGTAGGAACAATGCTGTTTGCCGACATGGTGGCTAAGCGATGAAATCCGTACGCGCTCGCCGGTAATGCGGCAAAGCCACGATAGTCTACGCTCTTAAAAGCGTATTGCCAGCCGCGAGGAACCGCGATTTCAACATCGACACGACAGTTTCTTTGAAGCGTCGTGATCTTTGGATTTGGACTTCCGTTACCGATTTCCACAGCGTGGTTATCAAAAAGTAGCGACAAGTCTTTAAAGTCCGGTGAAATGGTTGCGCTGGCTGCGGAATCCTCACACCCTGATCCTGACATTGTTACATTGCGAATTTCAGCGCTCTCGGGCGCACTTTGCCCCCAACTGATAAATGACCAGCCGAGTAAAAATACTAATGTTTTGAATGGTAGTTTCATTTTTCCCCCTTAATTACCTTTTTTTCAAAATAAGCGGGATTTTCGGCGATCATAAAGACACCAAATCGCCGAAAATTTCCCCCGTTCGTTTTATAAAGCAATTGGTCGGCCAATTCGTACATATTTTTCCTATAGAAAAATTAGGCAGGCCTTAACACAAACCTAACAATGGCCAAGATGGATAAAATGCCTAAGATCCAGTATAAAATAGGCGTAGTTACACATTTAATTTTGAGGAAGACATGATGCTTAAATTAGCTGCGTTGTTAGTGTTCGCTTGGATGGCCCCTGCATTTTCACAAACGGTCGTTGTTGACGGATCAAGTACTGTGTATCCAATCACCGAAGCCGTAGCCGAAGAATTTCAGAAAGAATTCAGAGGCAAATACAAAGTGACAGTCGGAACAAAGGGAACGGGCGGTGGATTTAAACGTTTCTGTCGAGGTGAAACCGATGTCCAAAATGCATCTCGTCCCATTTTGAAAGTAGAAATCGACGCGTGTAAAAAGATCGATTTAAAATTTATCGAATTACCAATTGCTTATGATGCAACCGTTGTGGTCGTGAACCCAAAAAATGATTGGCTCAAAGACATCACTGTCGATGAATTGAAAAAAATCTGGGAACCAAGCGCTCAAGGCAAAGTTACAAAATGGAATCAAGTCAATCCCAAATGGCCAGATCAGGCATTTAAGTTATTTGGCGCCGGGTCTGATTCCGGTACATTTGATTATTTCACTGAAGCAATTGTTGGCAAAGCGAAAGCGTCTCGTGGTGATTACACCGCCAGCGAAGATGACAACACTTTAGTTCAAGGTGTATCCCAAGAAAAAAATGCGATTGGTTATTTACCTATGGCTTATTACTTGGGTAATAAAGACAAATTAAAAGCAGTCGGTATCATCCGCAATGATAAAAAAGGTAAAGCCTTACCAAGTGTTCTTCCAAGTCGTGAAACAGTGGAAAACGGAACGTATGCTCCGCTGTCTCGTCCAATTTTTATATACGTTAGTCAAAAATCCCTAAGCAAGCCAGAAGTTAAAGAGTACACAAACTACTTTCTAAAGACGGCTCCGACCTTGGTTCCAAGTGTTCAGTATGTGCCACTACCTCCTAAAGCATATGATTTAGCGAAAAAGAATTTGGATTCAGGAAAACTAGGGACTGTATTTGAGGGTCACTCAGAAGTGGGTTTAAAAATCGAAGATCTTTTAAAGAAAGAAACTAAAAACTAGAGGCCTATGTCAGAATTAAAAGCGTTTACCTCAGCCAATCATCCAACTCGACGTTGGCGCAAAATCAAAGATCGTTTGATTGAAACGGTTTTGCTTTTGGCGGCCTGCAGTTCTGTGTTTGTTACGTTAGGTATCGTTTACATTTTAGTTTCTGAATCGCTTCCATTTTTTGAAACCGTTTCGTTTAAAGAATTCCTAACGGGGCGCGAATGGACGCCTATGTTTGCGGAAGCGAAGTTTGGAATTCGTCCACTGGTTGCTGGTACATTTATGGCCACATTCATCGCTGTGTGCGTAGCGATTCCGCTAGGAACTATCGTATCAGCCTACTTAAGCGAGTATTTAAAACCCCGGGCGCGTGAAGCGTTGAAGCCAATATTAGAATTGTTGGCTGCAGTCCCGAGCGTTGTTTATGGTTACTTTGCCTTGTTGTTTGTAACTCCTATGCTGCAAAAAATTATGCCGAATCTTGGCGGTTTTAGTGTGCTGAGTGCCGGCATCGTAATGGGGATAATGATCATTCCTTACGTCAGCTCGTTAAGTGAAGATGCGATGCGATCCGTTCCCGCACATCTTCGTGAGGCCTCGGCTGCTTTGGGTTCAACTAAGTTCCAAACTACATTACGTGTGGTTATTCCTAGTGCTTTTTCTGGGATCAGTTCGGCCTATGTTTTGGGAATATCGCGTGCGTTAGGTGAAACAATGGTCGTTGCGATCGCTGCCGGAATGCAGCCGAATCTGACATTAGATCCGTCGGAACCAGCCGCTACAATTACAGCCTTTATCGTACAAGTCAGTTTGGGGGATTTGCCTCATGGGAGCATTGGCTATCAATCTATCTACGTTGCAGGGTTGACTTTATTGGTTCTAACTTTAATCTTTAATATCTTGGGCATGTGGATTAAGAGTCAAATCCAGGAGAAAGAGTAGTGGAGCAGACTATGTTTCAAGCGCAAGCCTCACGACTAACTAAGGAATCCATGGGTGAAGTAGATATCGCACGGAATTTAAAATGGCGCCGTATGAAGAACTTTATGTTTTCTGTGGTTGGCCTTTTGACTTTGCTGTTTGCGATTTGTACTTTGCTAGCGCTGTTCATTGACCTGGCGTTGACCGGCGTTCCACGAATCAGCGCAGAGTTTTTCACTAGTTTTCCGTCTCGCTTTCCTGAAAAAGCGGGAATCTTGTCGGCTTGGGTTGGTTCTTTAGCTGTGATGGTTGTGACCGCATTTGTAGCGATTCCTATCGGAGTAGCGGCTGGAATCTATCTGGAAGAGTATGCGCCTAAGAATTTCTTCACGAAAATTATTGAACTTAACATCATTAACTTAGCGGGTGTTCCATCTATCACGTTTGGTCTAATGGCACTCGGTTTGTTTGTGTATAAATTGAAGTTCGGGCAAAGTATTTTAACGGCCGGTATGACGTTGGGTTTGCTGGTTTTGCCTATTGTTATTGTGACCACTCGTGAAGCGATTCGTACTATCCCGAATTCTATTCGTGAGGCGTCCTATGGACTGGGAGCGAGTCATTGGCAAACGATCCAACATCACGTTCTACCGTATTCAAGTGGCGGTATTTTAACGGGTGTTATTATTTCGTTATCGCGGGCTATAGGTGAGACGGCTCCGTTAATTACGATTGGTGCCTTAACATTTATCGCGTTCTTGCCTACGGCGCCAGTGTCAGAAGTGTTTCCATATGTTAGTTTCCAGTGGTTATCGGATGCATTTACAGTTATGCCGATTCAGATGTTCAACTGGGTATCTCGACCGCAGAAAGAATTCCACGTGAACGCGGCGGCGACGGGTACAGTACTTTTGATTATGACTCTTTTGATGAATGGTGTTGCGATTTTTATTCGGTATCGTTTTAGACGCCGAATGAAATGGTAATAGAAGAAGGATAAGCATGGGACCACAATTTGAAATACCAAGTACATCGACAACTAAATTTAACTTAGGCGTCCAGACTGATTTTCTAAGATCTCAAGTTAAAAACTTGTCGTTTAGCTATAATCCGAAAGAAAAAATTATTTTAAAAAATGTATCGTTACCGATCTTTGATAAAAAGGTGACGGCACTGATAGGCCCTTCTGGTTGTGGAAAGACGACTCTATTGCGTTGTTTTAATCGTATGCACGATCTATATAATGAAGTTTCGTATGATGGCGAAATTTTGTTGTACCCGGAATCTAAAAATATTTTGAGTCGCGATGTTGATCCGATGGAAGTGCGTATGCGTATCGGAATGGTTTTCCAAAAGCCAAACCCATTTCCTAAAACTATCTATGAAAATGTGGCCTACGGATTACGTGTCCGGGGTATTAAAAAGAAATCCTATATGGATGAAAAAATCGAAGTCAGCTTGCAACAGGCCGGTTTATGGACGGAAGTTAAAGATCGTTTGAATGCGCAAGCGACGTCGTTATCGGGTGGTCAGCAGCAGCGTTTGTGTATCGCTCGAGCCTTAGTGACTGATCCAGAAATTTTGCTTCTGGATGAGCCAACCAGTGCCCTAGATCCTATTTCGACATCCCATATCGAAGAACTTATCGTTGAACTTAAAAAAGACGTTACGATTTTGATCGTGACTCATAATTTACATCAAGCCGCGCGTTGTTCTGACTACACAGCGTTTATGTATCTAGGTGATTTGATCGAGTACGGACCAAGTAATTTAATCTTTACTAATCCGTCAGATAAACGCACGGAAAATTATATTACTGGTCGTTTTGGCTAGAAAATATACCTTTGGAAAATAGGAAGCTCGCTACTGCGGACTTCCTAGGCTTACCCATTTTTGTACTAATTTTCGTGCGGTCGGGCTTAAAATTCCGGATGGTGGCATCGGCGAATTCGCATTGTTCATGCGTTCGACGATTTTAGTATTGCGTTCTTTTGCGCGATCATACGTGGAAATGTCAAAACCCCCTGCGCGATTAGTTGAACTATGACAACTGACGCAGCTTTTTTTGAAAACGTTAACATCTGTTGCTCCCATTAAATCTGAATATGTCACTGAATCGGGAAGAATAACATTTTCATTTAATTGCTCGTCTTCAGAACAAGAAATTTGCAGTGAAGCAAAATTTGTCCTGTCCACCATGGCGGCGTTTTTAAATTCAAACTGAATTTGATTCGATTTACTAAAATCAAGTGGCACTATTTCTGAATTTGAATTCACCATTACGTTGATAGTTGATTTTTCGCAAACCACGCTATCGATGATTCGATAAATGGTGCGATCATTTTGTAGCGCCCCGTTCACGTATATCCCTAAATCTTGAATTTGGTAGGCGTACTTTGGATACAAAGACGCTGGCATACTGTTATCAATTACAAAACTGGGACGCTTGATTACAACATAAGGATCAAGTGTTTGGGTATAAGCGGTCGGACGAGCAACCGTCAGGGTTTGAACCGTGGTCTCATTAACTCTTTTTTTAATACTTAGCCGTTGCTCGGTTTTTACGATGGGACGTTGGGAACGGAAAACCTGAATTTTAAACGTTACGTAAGGTTCATCGCCTGCAGTCTCTGGGGTATACGCTGCATTTCGCAGTAAAAAAGTATACAGACCGCCTCGTTTTAATTCTTCAACCAGAGGCTCAAATGTTTTTGGGTCTATGATGATCGCATTATTTGTGGGGTTGCGTTGAATTCTTTGGAAGGGGTTTAAAAAATAAGTTTTTTCTTTTTGAACAGTGCCGTCCATTACTGGGCGTCCTAACGTATCAAATAACTTATAGGATTCAACACGAATGTTGGCCGCTTCTTCGTCCGTTATTTCGTACGTAGATACCTTTTTAAGCGCCTGCTTTTTCCAGCGGTTAGTTGCGGTGTCAAACACTGAACGTTCGTAAGGATTAAGTCCTTCTAACGTTTGAAGATTTTCAATGTATATTCCGGTGCCGGGTTTTTCTTCAACATAATACTTCAAGACTTCGTTTCGTAAAAACTTTTTCTCGATATCGGTTAAGTCTTCACCGGCGTCTTTTAAAAATGCCAGCGATAAGGGAGGCATCTTAATGGGTTTAAGAACTTTTTTGGGATCGCTAGTACCACTTCCTTGTTCGTCTTCGCAGGTATCGAATTTATTTTGCGCGACGTTGAAGTCTTGTTTTAAAGAGTCAATCAGTGGTTGATTACTTGGACCGGTCACTCCTGGCTGATGGTCGCTTACGGCACGATCACTTACACGATGATTTCCGGCGATTTCTTTGTCTGCAAACTTTTCCCACGCAATGGTGGTATTCGGACTTGCAAAGCCAGGACCCTGTCCGAGTCCGTTATGGCAGGTAGCGCACTTCTGACTTAAAAATGCATAGTAGCCATTCGGTTTTAAAAATTCATTGTATAGAATACTTTCACACGTGTTTAATTTTCCAGTCGGTAGTTCGGAACTGCTTTCAATTTGGTTATCGGCCACAACGAAAAAATCGGTACCAGAGCAGTTTTGAAATGCCATCACGACCATCGCCAGCACGGAAATTGGAAAAATAAATTTGCGATTTGTCTTCATATTATGCTTTTGCCTTTAAACGAACGACCTCTGCAGATCTTTCTTGCGTAATAGTAGAGGGAACCACCTCTGTTAAACGATGGATCTGTCCGTGTAGGTTTAAATAGTTGGCTGTAACGGCTGCGGCGACGTAATCCGTGCGGTCTCCCACAAGAGTATTTTTGTCTGTCGCTTGGTCATTTGTGTAATGGCCGATCTGTGACCTAAGGTTATCATTTTTAGAAAAGTCGACACCAGTAGGGGTGTAGGCAAAAATGAGTTGCAAAGAATTAGTCGTATCGCCGCTCCATTGCGAGGTGATGTCATCTGACTTAATAGACACGCAGGATCCATCAGTATTAATAAAAATAAAAACGGATTTTTTTAGTTGGTGAGCGAGTTCAATTATTCGACCTATTTGCTGACCGGCCTCAAAATCACGTTGATTTGACTGGGTTCGCGTCGAAGGATCGTGATAATCATAACCGGGGAGCGCCAAATACGTATGTGACGAATAGCCCATCAAGTTGCAATACATGATGGCTGCCGTAGTTTGAAGACTAGCTGAATCGCGTGTTGGATCGGTTAATTTGTATACATTTTTTGCCAGTGCCGACTGGTAAGGGTCAACCAGAGTCTGTCCGCTCACAGTGCCGCCGACAAGGTCTTCAAGTTTTTTACTCGCATCAATAATTTTAGATTTCTCTGAATTTAATTTTCCAGAGTCTCTTGAGTTTAGCTGAAGTTCCGTCATCTTTGATAACACCGACGCAACATTTCGCTTTTGGTTTTGGGTGAATCGAGCCGTTGCATCCGTTGAGCTAACGGTCGAAGCATAAACGGCCGTCAAAGAAAGTGAGTCCTTAAGCTGCGCTACACTGGCTACATTCAATCGACTGGTTGGTTCCTGATCGTGAAACGAACGAATGGATGTTAGGTTGGCATTCATCTGTAAATCCGAAAAGAATTCACCTTTTTTACCGGTTTTTTCTAATACGGCAGACATGTCAAATTGTGAACGTAACGGTGGAATCGCATTAGTATCCGGGGATGTAGACGTGCAAAGAATAGTGCCCTTAGCCTTTGAAGCGGCTTCCGGGCTTAGGACGGACTTTAACCCTTCTAGCATTCGTGATTTATCCATGAAGTTTAAACCCAGATAGTTTTCAATGTTTGGTCTTTTACCTAAGCCTAAAAAATCATATGTGGGCAGCATAGAGCCACTGGCATTCAGTGGAACAATGTTTCCATGAATGCTGGCTCCGCCAGAAAGGTTGATGGTGATAAAAGGCATCCAGTTGACGTTTGTGGCAGCATTAGCGGTCGAGGTGGTCCCAAGTAGGTTAGCGATAAGTCCCGCAGTCGAGGGAAGCCAGACCCGTGTGGCTAATCCGGCAAAGCCAGCGCCCATAAGTTCACGACGGGAGAATTTTTTTAATGCGTCTGGATTGTCCGCGTTCTGTTGTAAATATTTATGTGTTTCTTTTTTCATCTCTCCCCCTGACCTGTCCCCGTGACTCTTTTTTAAAAAACTACGTTCTGTTGCTACAAACTGCTGGCTTCTGGTGAGGCCAATACCGTAGTGCAAATCATAATTCCCAAGTTTAATGATTCTAATGAATTCGTCCCAACGATTTTATCCGAGTTTGGAGACCGAGAGGCTTCCGTCATCGACACCTGAAGAAAGTCTTTAAATGCAATGCTTTCTTCGGTAGTTAAGCTGCGTCCCCACGCCTGCAACGCAAAATTATGGACCGAGTTCATCCAATTATTAAGTGGAATTTGATTTGGTTTTTGTGAAAACGTAACGCCAGAAAACAATGGAGATTTTAATCCATCCGTTGTGACAAATGTACGGCAAATTTCACCCGCAAGCGATGTTTGAGATAGCATATTGATAGTACTGATTTTAGTGTAATCGGGATCTTGAGCCAATAGCGCTTTACGACGTTTTTTCTCGTTATTGATGCTGGTTAAATTATTTGATGACAGACTCGATGCCTTCATGCCCAAAATGGAAAGATAGCTCTCTACCGCTTGGCGGACGTCCAAGTTTTCATCCTGGTCATTGGCCACCTTGAAGGTTGTAATGCTGTCGCAGTTTTCCTCACACTGGAGACCTAATACTAGTTGGTCCGCCACGGGTTCAGAAAAATTAGAGCAGTTTGTAAAATTAAACGAAATCACAAAAGCGAGTAAAAACAGTTTATAAAATCGCATTAGTTACCTGCCGTTTTGTTGATGAGGCCACAATCTTTACTAATAACTATATCCGCAACGAGGCTTTTGATTTTGTAGTTAACTTCAAATTGCTGAGTCCATTTTTTTAAAAGTTTTGGGTCAGCAGATAAATCTTTATAGCATACCGACTGGAATATTTTTTTTGTCACACAAGATGAAAACGCTTGGGAGTCAGCGATCATGCGACCAAACTGGTTGATACCGGTTCCGCCATCTTTGTTCGGACCACGCCAACCAAATGAAGACGAGGCTAAATTTGTAAAATCGTCTGACTTAACTTCTGCGCCGTATGTAAAGCTGCCGTTATTCATTTTGTTTGCAACGCCGGTATCTCCGTTAAAATTAGTCCCGCCAAAAGAAATTAAACGATTTTGCGATTGAAGATAACGATTGAAATAATCACGTCGCGATCGATCGGCATTAAAGTACATGTTTACATGATTTATAATGAGCAACTCATTGGCGCCGATTTGAAGTTCAAGGGGAGCCCCATTTGTTTTTAACTTCAGTAAAAGTTGTTCACCAATAAAAGAAAGATTTTTTCTAAATTCCAGATCGCAAATTAAAAAGGCCTGCGACATACTTAATCGCAGAGAGTTTTTTCCAGACTCTGATGTTTGCGCGTCAATTTTTGTTTGATCCCATTTGTCCAAACAGATTTGATTATATTTTGAAATATTCGCGGCCAGAGTTTTGTTGGCAAAAATGTCATAAAGAATCGTTTTTTTGTCATTTGCAACTTCGTCCCGAGCGCCAGCGATCGACGTATCTGCGGTTAATATAAAATAATGCAAATGGTTTTTAATAGCTAACCAAGCGGGTTTAGCATTAGTGGTCGAATAGGCAACCGCCGGATTGATCAGAATTTGTTCCTTTAGACTAGCACGTGCAGCTAGTTCACTGACTACATCGCGAAAACTTAATCCTAGTAAAACTCGATTAAATTTTTGAGCCATGGACAGATATGTCGGGTTGGGTGCAGCCACGCCTTCGGCATTCTTCAACAATAAATTGGTATTCATTGTGGAAATCATTTTTGCTTTCTTCTCAGAATACGTAGTGCTTGTTTCAGCGGAATAGGTGTTTTTTAGGGGAAATGAATAGTCTAAGTTATACGCGAGAGTGGTATTAGCGACCAAAGTTGAACTAGCGCCTTTGGTTTTAAGTTCTTTTTCGAGTGGGGACTGGTTGAATTCAACATCGGTCCATACGGCGCGGGCGTCAGCGAGTTGATTAGCGAACGATCCATAGGCCAGGCCGTTATTGCCCGTCACCATATCTTGGTAAAAGGCCGCATAGTCGACCTTGGCAAACGCGCTACGCAAACCATCCATTACCGTGTGACAGCTCTTGCAGTTATTGACGTAATTGGCATTACTTCCGCCTACAAAGCGATCAACGTCGCGGCCGACAAAGGCGTCCGAAGCATTGGGGTTACCGATTTCAGGCATCGAGCTGCATAGAAAGTTTTTAACTACAAACTCGACACCGCGGCGGTTCGATCCGCCCGAAAACTGCGATTGCGCAAAATAGTTCGTAGTGAGCACCCCAGCTGGATCAGGGTTTTCTTTCAATTCAATTCCTTGCTCAGAAACTTTAAGATTTTTTTCTAATTGAGAAATAGGTTCCGCATTGATAGCGGCAATTTTTCCCGGATTGATCGTGGTTACAATGTAGGGCGGTTTATTGATTTTTTCGATGTTGTCGTGCAAATCCAAGATTTTATCGTCCGCTTCCGTCGCCGGATTTCTGGCGCTAAATTCAAGATAGTTTTTATAATAGGTGATGTTTTTGATTTGATAGTGATTCTTAGAGGTGAGGATTTCTCTGAAATCTTCATCGTCGCGGATGATACCTATAATCAATGTGGCCATATCATTTAAATCTACCCCAACGGAATTAGATTTGTTTGAAAGTCGTAAGGCAAAATTACGGGCTCGTACATTTGTAAACGCCGGGCTTTGGGTCGCTAGTTTTGCGGCAGCTAAAAGGTTATCGTTCTTTATCTCTTTGGCCATTTGTTCCACGATAGGATCTTTAATGGAAACTTTAACACCCGTCGTGCGTTCATAGATTTTTTTGGCCAGGACACGATGCGATTTTAAAGCGTCGTTGACATTTGGTGCTTGCTGGGCGCTCGTCGCCCACGAGAAGACTATTACCATTACTATCCACATCATGACTCCCCCGAGTACTCTCAGTTTATCGGAGGAATCTGGCTAAAATAAACAATTCATAAAGGGATTCTCAAAATGAGGCGACGGTGTTTTAAACATCTGCGGCAGTTTTTATCAGCTGTAAATACGAGGAGAAATACAGGCAATGCCAGATTTATTTTTTTAAAACTGTAACTTTTTGCTAACCCGCATTGGGCCTGAAACCTGTAGATTTATTTCCCTACCTGGGCTACTTTCTGGGTCAGACGATCGAGGTTGAACACATGCAAATCAGCTATATTTCTAGTCACAATTTATCTGCTCCGCATTCTTTAACGCCATCTCAATGTTTGGAAAAACTGATGGATCGAAAAGAAATCGGTTTCTATAAACTTCCCGAAATGAATCACTTATGGAGCCAGTCCGAACAAGTGGGGGACACATTCGCAAATAAGTTTAAGCATTTTGTTTGGGTCGGTATCGGAGGGTCTAGTTTAGGTCCTAAAGCGATGGTAGACGCCCTTAATGTGAAGCACATTCAAGTTTTAGAAAATCCAGACATTCAAACTTTGTTGGCCACAAAAAAACGTTTTTCTACTTTTAAAGATGTGGGGTTTGTTTTTGTCTCTAAAAGTGGTACGACCATCGAAACCCTAGCGACGATGGACTTTTTTGCTCAAGAATTAGCGGCCGAAAACTTACAGTTAAAAAATCAAACCGTGGTGATTACAGAGCTTAAAACAAGCAGCCTGTACGATTGGGCAAAAGCAAACGGTGCTCCTATTTTGGAAATCCCATTAAACGTTGGCGGCCGGTTTTCCGTATTAAGTTCTATTGGCCAGTTGGTGATTAAGCTAAGCAAATTAAATTTAGCGCAGTTTCGTCAGGGTGCCGAATCGGCGTTAAAAACCGAGTACAAAGAACGCACGCTCTACCCACTGACTCAGTTTTTTATGGAGAGTTTTAAGCGTAAAGATACGCTGACGTATTTTTGGTACTATTCAGATTCAACTTATCAACTAGGCAAATGGTTAGAACAATTATGGGCGGAATCATTGGCTAAACGGGAATCACCTTTATATGTAGCCACCGCGCCGATTGTGAGTCTTGGAGCTAATGACCAGCATTCCATTTTACAGCAAATGATGGAAACGCAATTGGGTAAGGCAATTGTGGTTCATCGGTTTAAAGGCAGTGAAGAAAACGACTACCAATTAAAGACCACGCAGTTCCCCGAAACGCACATTTTAAAAAACAGACCGTTAAGTCATTTATTAAAAACGGAAGCTCAGGCGATGACGGAAAGTCAGAAAGAAAGCAAACATCCGGTGTGTGAAATCAAATTTGATAAAATGGACGAGTACTCACTTGGGCTCTACTTTATGACGTATCAACTGCTGGTGGGTATGATGGGTGAGTTCATGCAGATCAATGCGTTTAATCAACCCGGCGTTGAGCTAGGCAAAATAATAACTAAAAAACTTTTAACTCAAGTTAACTAAATCAGAAGCAGAAAGAGGCTCTTATGAAATTGAAATCTCCGTTCCAAAATAAAATTAAAATCTACACTGACGGTGCTGATAAAAAATCAATGCTAGAAATGGCTGCAAACCCATACGTTAAAGGCTTAACAACGAATCCATCGTTGATGAAAAAAGCCGGCATCACGAATTACACAGAGTTCTGCAAAGACATTCTGACTCAAATCAAAGACAAGCCAATCAGCTTTGAAGTGTTCGCGGATGATTTCAAGGAAATGCACCGTCAAGCACAGATCATTTATAAATGGGCAGAAAACGTATACGTAAAAATTCCTATCATGAATTCTAAAGGCGAAAGCTCAATTCCGTTGATCAAAGAATTAGCTGCGCAAGGAATTAAACTCAACGTAACGGCATTATTTACCTGGGATCAAATTCAAGACACGGTAATGGCCGTCAAAAACGGCGCACCATCGATCGTATCTGTATTTGCAGGACGTATCGCTGACAGCGGTCGCAACCCGAATCCACTGATGGGCGCTGCTGCCGATTTCTGCCGCACCCACGGCGATCAAATCGAACTTCTATGGGCGTCGACTCGTGAAGTCTTCAACATCGTAGAAGCCGAACAAGCGGGCTGCCACATCATCACAGCACCTCCAGACGTAATCAAAAAACTAAGCGGCTTCAACAAAGACCCATGGGAACTCAGCCTAGACACAGTAAAAACCTTCAAAGCCGACTCCGAAGCCGCCGGCTTCAACATCTAGTCAGCTGCTAGGTTTTTGTAATGCGCCGGGTTTCAAAAAGTCAGCAGCTGACTTTTTCTGGGATTGGATGATGAGTTTGACTTCGATTGTAATGAATCTTCTTTGGTTGTTTTTTGGTGGGTGGACTACGGCATTGTCGTGGTTTACTTCGGCGTTGTTTATGTTGATTTCAATCATTGGGATTCCTTGGGCCAGGGCCGCTTTTAATATTGGATTATTAAATTTTTGGCCGTTTGGATCTGAAGTGATGGATCGCAAGAAAATCAGCGGTGCTGATATTGGGACCGGAGGACTTGGCTTTATTGGGAATGTTCTTTGGTTTGTTGTCTGTGGCTGGTGGCTAGCGCTGATTCATTTGTTCTGGGCGCTGGTTTTAGGAATCACTATCATCGGGATACCATTTGCGCTTCAACATTTGAAGCTGGCGGGAATTTCGCTAGCGCCGATAGGTAAATCAATCGTGATGAAATAGGCTTGCAAGTCTGCGGGCCTTTAAATGATGTTCAACTAGACTTTAAGAAAATTCCCTAGCGATTATATTTTTCTTTGATTCGTAAAAGCTCTTTAATAATACGGAAAGCTTCTTTCGCGATCTTTACTTTCGATCCGGGAACGTCCACCCATTCAACAAGAGGGTATTCCGTGATATTGATTTCGCCCACTCGAAGCATGATTTCGATATCAAAAATCCAGGCGCTGATGAAGGGCTCACCAAAGGCTTTTTCAGCCATGTAGCGGCTCATTAATTTAGCACCGCATTGGCTGTCATAGCTGCTGATTTTTAATAATAGATAGGCCACCGTTGCGAAGGCTCGCCCCAAGTAGTGACGTAATGGACTGCGCGTGATGTGGCTGCCTAGGCGTAAAATGCGACTGCCAAAAATAACTTCTTTACGCGGGTAAAAAAGCTCGCGAAAACGGATCATATTGTGGATTTCAAACAGTGGCGTTGCTAGATCGGCGTCCCAGTACCCGTACCAATCGTACAAAGTCGGGACTGCATTACCATCAGATTCGATCGGTGCACGTTTTTGAAAATCAACAGCTACGGTATTTGAATTTGGTACTTTAGATGGAATATGTTTTTTGGACCAGTGAAAGGCGTTGCGAATCGCCCCTGCTTTTCCCGTGTTGTGTGGGTTATCAAATACAAACCAATTCGCGCCAAGGTCATGTTTGGCGATAAAATTACGAATCAGCTGGGATGTACCGTCTCTAGAGCCATCATTTGCGAAAAGAAAATCGATTGTTTTAGTTTCTAGCCGGTCGTGATATGTTTTGAATGCGTCTAGATTAATTCGGAGTTCTTCGTTGTAACAAGGGATGATGATCAGTGTGTGGCTCATAGATTATGACGCAAGTATCGACTAGTTAGACATAATAATCAAAGAAAATGTGTGACTCACATCTGGTTGATCGGTGTGCTTTGGTTTTACCTACGTTTAAGTGACGAATTCCCTTTGATAATACTTTAACAAAGTTTTCTGTGAGCTCGTAGAGTCAGTCGACGTTGTCATAATCCTTGCTTAAGGCTACGCTTTTTAATTTGTAAAACTCGGCAAAGACGATATTTCTGTAGTCATCTGTCTTAACGGTGATATCTTCATAGAAGAAAGTGGTCGGGAAATAGGTTAGGGGGGGGAGAATTAGATCTTTGCCCTGACCTGAGGACACAATGACGTCTCGGTTCGACATGGATTCGGTATATTTTGGAAGGTTAGCTAGGTCTTTCCAAGCGTAGAAATTATTGAAAAATGCGATTAAAGACACGGCAAAAATCACATTCAAATTCTTTCCGGAAAAACGATCCGACCAACGCTCTAAAAACTTTATTTTGTGTGCCGAAAGAATAATTAAAAAGGTTCCATAAAGTAAGAAAACTAAATACGTGTTATTTAAAACGCGGCGTGGGGGCAATCCACCCATAGTCCAAACAGACGGAACAAATGTAAGTAGAAATAAACCCAAACCAAACAGGTTTAAAAGCCAAACACTATTTTTAGATTTAACTTTTTCCGAAAGTTCTTTCTGCGCGTCTTTTAGTTTTGGAAATACGGCAATCAATGCAGCAAGCAGACTTAAGCTGATATAGCGAACAGTTGTTTCAGCAACTAATCCCCACGGTTTTACAAGCAACAACAGAATGTCGTGTCCACCTTTAAGTTCTTTTGCGCGAACAGCATTTCCTGGCGCGAAATAAAGAATAATAAATCCAGCCACAGCAAACATAAGAGGCGCAAACAATACAGTTTCCCAGCGTTTGTTGATAGTTTTTTGATAAAAAATCACAAAGGCCAGTGTGAAAATCCATTGTAGGGCCAGGGTTTCGTTTGAACCGGATACAATGAAGCTAATGAGTGTCACTAGGATAACAGACAGTGGGCGCATAGAACCACCAGGCAGATTTAATCCTCGCAGGTACAGCGCCGAAGAAATCAAAATCAAACACATCGGCAAAAGATGCGACGATGTTCCTGCAAACCAATAAAATGTATCTGTCGTACGTGGCATTTTATGAAAAAATAATGCCGTTATGATTATTGTTAGGAAAAGTGCGATCGTTGATGTGGAATAGTTTCTAGATACCACATTTAAGTTTTTAACTATCACTCGAATTATTAAAAAAAGTGATAAAAGATACACAATAAATAGCGAAATCATCATTAACGGGTATACGCCGATATCACTTGTAGTTGAAAACGGGTTTACAGCCATCATCCAATTCGAAAAATACCGACCCGTCCATGTCGTGTAATGGTGAACTAAAAACTCCCAAGTCGTTTTGTCTTGGCCATAATTACGATAAAAAATGTCATCCGCAAGAGGGGTTGTGAAAAAAAAGAAAACGAAAAATGGGGCCAGAGAAGCTAAAGAAACATAGAAAAAGAACTTTAGTGGTTTAGTGTCAAACAATCCAGTCATGGGACCTAGATTGGTGTCGGAGTAACCAAAAATCAAATAAAATATTGCCTACTTGGTAATAAAATATTTAGAATACTCAGATTACAAATTTAACAGCGAGATCAGTATGGCATTAAGTTTTGGAACCAGCGGCGTTAGAGGATTAGTTACTGAATTCACAGATCAACAGGTCTATTTGTTGGTTTCTGCATTCTTAAAATACGCCGACACATTGAAAGTTTCATCATCAGTAGCCACTGGCCGAGATTTACGAGAAAGCAGTCCCAAAATTCTGGTTGCTGTTCACCAAGCAGTTTCTAACCATAAAAAAACAGTTTTAGGATGCGGCCAAATTCCAACGCCCTGTTTAGCTTTTTATTCTCAAGAAAAGCAGGCTTTGGCTGTTATGGTTACTGGTAGCCATATTCCTGCAGATCGCAACGGAGTTAAGTTCTACTTGGAAACAGGTGAAACATTAAAGCACGACGATCAGGCCATTTTTAATCTGTATTTAAAATTAAAAGACGAAAACTATAGAGCAGAATTATTTGATACTGCCGGCAGTTTTAAAACTCAAGGCAACGCCCCGGTTACGGATGCCAGCGCAGATTGCCAAACCATGTTTACGGAACGCTATACACGCTTCTTTAAAGGTATGGATCTGAGTGCCTATAAAGTTCTATTTTATGAACATTCTTCGGTAGCCCGAGATTTGATTCCTCCGATTTTAGAAAAGCTAAGAGCCAAGGTGACTCGCCTGGGCCGCAGTGAAGTGTTTATTCCTGTGGATACAGAAGCCGTTGATTCTTTGGCGCAGTTTCAAAAATGGATGAGTGAATACAAGGCAGATGCGCTGGTCAGCACGGATGGCGATGGAGATCGTCCTCTAGTAGTGGATAATAAGGGGCAAATTATTCAAGGTGATAAGCTTGGGATGATCACTAGTTTGTATCTGGGAATTGAGGCCGTGGCACTGCCAATCAGCTGCAATTCTGGGATTTCAGAGCTGAAGCAATTAAAAGAAACGGTGTTCACTAAAATCGGCTCGCCCTTTGTGGTGGCGGCAGTAGACGAATTGGCTAAGAAACACCCCCTTGTTGCCGGATTTGAGGCTAACGGAGGGTATATTTTAAAATCAAAGATCTTAAAAAATGGGGAAGAATTACAATCTCTGCCAACGCGCGATTCAGTACTGCCTATCGTTGCTATGCTCGCATTATGTGCGAAAGAAAAAATTACGCCAGCGGAATTAACTCAGAAACTTCCGCAGAAATTTACGTCTAGCATATTAGTAAAAAACTGCCCTGTTGAAACCAGTGCCAAGATTTTGGAAAAAGTAAATGCCAATACTGAATCAACGATTCAGGCCATTCTGGGTGGTTCGGCTCAAACCACTTCGGTGAATACTATAGATGGTGTTCGTATTACGTCAAATACCGGTGAGGTAATTCATTTCCGTCCGTCAGGAAATGCACCGGAATTTCGTTGTTATGTGGAATCAAAAACGCAGACCAAAGCCGATCAAGTTTCCCAGGCGGCTAAGGAATTTATCTTGCGGCTGATTTAGCGGGCGATCATTTCCTTAATCAATTTTCGGTTAAGGGTTGTGAACGTGACCAATGTTAATAAGGTCGATACAATTTTGATTTTTAAATCTGGAATCAGGGAAATGGCGATAACTACGGTGGTGCTAATAGCAAGATAAAGGAATGAAAAAATAAATTCTTTTGTCAGGGCTCGTCTAAAGCAAACGCAAACGAAATACGTTAGGAAGTAATCAAAAATCAATCGACCGGACCACACGGCCGCAGAGCCGATTAGTCCATAACGTTCCGTAAAGAAATAGAAAGCGACTAAAAATAGCGGTACTTCAATGATTACGGTGTAGACGGTCCAATGCACATGTTTAGTTGCTTGCAGCCAACCAAATGGAATCCAGTTAAACGCATTAAATAAAATACCAATGATCATCCACTGCGCCAGTGGATAGGACTCAGCAGAAAATTCAGAACCAATCCAAATCGAAATCAGTTCTTGGGCAAACACAAAGATAATCAGGGACACCGGGAAAATAAAAAGCCCCATGATTTGTCCGGCATGACGAAACTGTTGTTGAATGTGCTGATCCATTTCGGCCGCTGCAAATTG
>DDTZ01000121.1 GCA_002344565.1 Bdellovibrionaceae bacterium UBA2351
GGTTGTTCAAACACCCTTGGAACATTCACTGATCTTAAAGCAATTACTAAATTGGCGCATTCGGTTTCCGCTAAGGTATTGGTGGATGCAGCTCAGTTGGTGTCTCAGCATAAAATTGACGTTCAAGATTTAGATTGTGATTTTTTAGTGTTCTCTGGACATAAGCTATTTGGTCCAACGGGAATCGGCGTGTTGTATGCTAAGCACGAAATTTTAGAGCAACTTCCACCGTATCAAACGGGTGGATCTATGATTTCTGAAGTGACAGAACAAGCAACGACATTCCACCGACCTCCTTTTAGGTTCGAAGCTGGAACGCCTCATATCGAAGGCGTGGTTGGTTTAATGACCGCGATTGAGTTTTTTAACTCGATTGATAAGAGCTGGTTGCGTAATCACGAAGATAAATTATTGGATACAGCCACTAGCGAGCTTGAAAAAATCGGCGGCATAGTAATATACGGCGGTCGTAAGCATAAAGCGCCAATTATTTCCTTCAATCTGGAGGGCGTGCATAACTCGGACGTGGCGGCATTGCTGGATCAACAAGGGGTGGCGGTTCGTTCCGGTCATCACTGTACTCAACCGTTGATGAAATATCTAAAAACTACCGGCACGATTCGAGCGTCCTTTTCAATTTATAATGATCTGAATGATGTGGAAAAATTTGTGGCCGGTGTGAAAAAGGCAAAGGATTTATTGCTATGAGCGAAAATTTCGACTTAATGATTCGCATTCAAGAAACTCCCAATCCAAACGCTTGGAAGTTTGTATTAAACAAAACTGTACTTGATGAAGGTAAGGCGACTTACATTGACGCCAAAGAAGCTGAAAATAATCTGCTAGCGCGTAGTTTGTTTGAAATTGCAGGTATTCGCCAGGTTCACTTTTTTCAAAATGTAGTGACGATCACACATTCTTTCGATTCAGAGCCAGATGAAATTCACAAAAATGTTTCGTCGGTATTGCAAACTCGTATGCCGGCACACAATCCCAAGCAAACGAAGGTGGATGAAAAGAAGATGGCGCGATCTCAACTGCCTCCAGACGTTCAGCGGATTGAAGCGATTTTAGATGATACCATTCGTCCCGGCCTACAAGGCGATGGTGGTGACTTAGCGGTCGTTAAATATGAAGACAACAAGCTCTATGTACATTATGAAGGTGCCTGTGGCACGTGCCCAAGTTCAACGTCGGGTACGTTGATGGCGATCGAAGGTATTCTTCGCGAGCAGTTCAACGAAACGATCGAAGTGATTCCGTTATAGTTACCTATAGAAGCTCAGGCACATACCGCCCGCTGTCCGTAGAAGCAGGCTTTCGACTTTGGTTGCAACGGCATCAAATACTTTCAAATTGGCCTCCTCTGGGCGCGCTAATCCTTGAGTCCTAAGTTGCAGTACATGAGAAATAACGTCTTGGCTGTGAATAACTATCATTTGATGGGATGGGATAGTTTTAGGAATGGCCAAAGTTTTTGGGTCGTTGCCTTGAATCCAAATTAAGTTCTTTTCTCCAGAAAATAGTTTTCTAAATTTAATAAGGGCACTGTTTAAAGAAATCGTTTTATCATCGGATGTAAGAACCATAACTGTTGGAATGCTAATCGTCGGTGCTCGTTTTAAACGAGCCGCATTCTTTAAAAGTTGAGCGGGTGCATTTAGCGGAATTTCACTATATCGGACGGGGCCCTTGCACCCTTCGCACAAATTAGTTCTTACTTTTACAGAGAGAAGCTTTTTCAAGTAATTATTTAAAACTGAAACATTTAGAAACTGAGTCAGTCTCTCAAATCCTTGGAACAACTTAAACTTAAACTGTACCGAAGGCTTAAGCCCAAATGCGGGAGAAAGTAGAAGCAGAGATTTGATTTTATTTTTGATACGAGGATTTAGACTGGCAACTGTGCTAATTAGCCCACCATTTGAAAATCCAGCCACCAAAACGCTATCCTGGTACCGTGTACTTAGATCGCCTATGATGCGTTCGGCTTGAGCATTCCATTGTGAATAGTGAACGGAATTCAATTGTTCGGGTGTATTGCCATGACCAAAAACGAGAGCGCTATACACGTCGTAACCATTGTGGTAATAGAGTTCTGCGATATCCTTCATATAGTAAGGGGAGTCACCTAATCCATGAAATAGAACGGCAGGGCCTTTAGATCCTTGCGAGTGAAGCAGCTTGAAAGATTCATATGGGGCGTTTGTTTGATTAAAGAAAGTGTCTAACTCGTTTACGGAGCAATTCACGCACTCTCTAAAAAGGTCAATTTCGCCGGCATATGAGCGAAAGAGTGGGCTAAGGACAATTAAAAAGGATACAAGCCATAAGCGAAAGAGCATGGTCCCTACTAGTGCAAACAGAATTCCAAAATTTTCATCTGTCTATTGTTTTTACATCTATGAACTTACTACTAATTTTCGGAACGCGAGGTACAAAAATACAGAAGAATTTATGAAATTAGTTTAAAATGGCCAGCGAAACCAAGCCCTTTCTAGGAGATGATTATGAATAACACATTGATTTCAGTAATTGGATTTTTAGCATTATCTGTAGCGGCTAATGCAACCATAGTGTCGCCAGCTCAGCCGGGTAAACAGTGTTCTGCTGACAGAGCCGTATCTTTATCGTGCGGAAACCCCGATGGTTATGACAGAGAAGAAGATCGCCATGATGTTCGTCTTTATATTATGGAATTTCAAGATTGCAAAGACGGCAATATCACTAAACTAGATAAACAGGAAACGGGTCTTGTTTTTGGCGAAGAATATTCAGAAACCAAAACTCAAGTTTTCTATGATGGTGAAAGAATTCATTTTGATGATCGTGTTGATGCCTTAACTTTGGATATCCCTAAATCGGCAATTATCCAATCCGCGTATTCTAAATATGTGCTGGAAATGACATCAGAAGCCGTGCCTGCATTTGAAGGCGCTGATATGGAACGCGGGCAGTACGCATTAAAAGGGTCATTTAAAAAAGTAGACGGCAAAGGGGCTACATTAGCTACTGGCCGCATACTTTGCAGCCCTAGCCTTTAAGAGTTATTAGCGTTGGATCTTTTCTTCTTGGGATCTTAGGTCCTGAGGGCTTTGGCTGGAAAGATCCAACTTCTGCATTTGCTCAGTATCGAATCTTTGTTTAGCAATGTATTCTTGAGAGTCTTCAGGACGACTTGAAATTAGAGCGACATTGCTAACCGGAGTGTCTCCGACTAATGTACCCGCTGTTAACGTTACAAGTTTCTTTTCATAAGATGAATAGCCCTTAACAACAATAACGACTTCAACGGGTTCTTCCACGACTACAGAATCTAATTGCCCTTCTAAATCGCCTTCAACAATTTGAACACCTTCTGGCAACAACCATTGATATTTGATTGAGCTATTTGATGATTTAAGTAAAGTGATGTAACCGCTAATCTCAGTTAGATCATTTGGATTCTCTGGGATTTCCGGCGCCTCTAGTTGTACATTCACGAAAGATAAGGATTTGCCCATTTTAGCATTGAACAATAAAGAGCTTAAACTTGGGCTTTGTCCCATGCTTTGATTTCCTTTGAAGATAAAGTAATCAGCGGTTCCATAGCCTAAACCAAACATGGCAGCAAAAACAAAAACGAATTTTACTATATGGCTTCTGTACTGTTTTAGTTTGGACATAAATCCCTCTGTGTTGATCCTGATTGTTTCTGCACACGGTAACGTGCCGTTTCACCTACTGTGGTTGAGTTCTTACCGTATGTATTTGCTTTAACATTTAATAGATAAACGCCGGGAGTTAATTGTCCTAGCGTAATCGACTCGCTACCATTTTCGATAGAGGCATACGCGCGGGCGCTTTTCTTAACTATATCTGAACTCTGCTGTCCTGATTCTTTTTCTTTATATTCGTCAAAATAGGTGTAGCCCTGTTTATAAAGGTAGAGATCAAGGTCTACGTTATTGGAAACGGAACAACCACTGTCACCAGGGCCAGACGGATTAGCTGGGCCACCAACAGCGTTAGCCTTACACTGAAAATAACTTAAACTAATTGTCGCGTTCGCATCGATATCTTGCTGAGTAACATCTAACCGGTAGAAGTCATTTGATAGTAACTGATTCGACATTCTGTAAATCGGGCAGCTTGATCCATAGCATGTCGTTTTGTCTGCAACAGGAGTCAGCTCCCGAGTAGAGCACGAGCCTAGGGCAACTTCCGAAAATGTAGTATTGTACTCTTTAAAATCAGTGGCTTGATTTTCATTGGCAAGAACAGCGTTCCAGTAACTTAGGTTGCTGCCATACGATGCAGTTACGATTTGTTGTAGACGTGACATTAACAGATGCATTGTGCGGAAGACTTTACTGCTAGAATGATAGCCGGATACAGAATCTGTAAAGACACCCCAAATTTCACTAAACGGGATACCGGCGCCGGCTCCTGTATAAGGAGAAGACGTTGCCGTATTTACAATTTTATAAAGTGTGCGTGAAATAGAAATTTCGCGAAAGCTACCTTCGTTTGCTAATGTAGCGCGATCGTATAAAGTCGTGGTACCGTTTTCACTTAAGCGAAAATAAACGTTTTGTGAGCACGATCCCGATTCTTGAGAATCGTTACAGAAACCCGCGGTATCCAAATAGCTATTTGTTCCCTGAGCGGCCGCCTGGAAAAAATTTGCGAAACCTTCGCTCCATGCTAGGCGAGGGTCGATCACGGCGTCGCCATTGTGATAGCCACCTGGGGAATCCGTCTTTCCGTAAACATCCTCCAAGAAGTGACCGTATTCGTGCAACACGACGCTCGTGTCAAAGTGGTCAGTATCGATCTGGCTAACGTTTCCGTCTTTACCGCCCAGAATGAATAGTTTTCTTTCACCTGGTTTATAAAACGAAAGTAAATTGTTAGGATATCCAAAATAGGAATAAGGGTTAAATCCCGCTTTCCAGAAAACCGAAACTTTTTCCGCTACGAAACTAGTGTTGTTGGTTTGAGTGCGAATATACTGATTTGCTTTGTAAATGGAAGCCAAAATATGAAATGCTCCGCCCTCAATTTTTGAGCTCTCGGATTGGCGAGCCTTTGCTACCATATTTAACCCAGTGACATTACTAGATTCGGCATTAGCGTTTGCTTCGATTGCATACGGAATATTCATGTTGGTGTCTTCTAGAACGCTTAATTTGAGTTTCGAATTGAATGCGCGTGATAACACTCTAACGCGAACCGTACCCGAGTTTTTTGAAACTTGAAGAGAGAAGTTTCCGCTTGCATCGGTGTTGGAACATTGAACGGTGTCACCGTTTGAATTTAGCACTTCAATTTCGGCAAATGGAATTGCCGCTGTTGCAGGATTACCCGAAAGAGCATAAATAATTCCCTGACTCGTTGTCGTAGTAGCAACGGGGCGATATTGATAGCTGGCATTTCCGGAAATAGTCACGGAATCGCTATAGGAACGAACGTCTAGGCAATTTGCAGTTTCGGCAGCCGTTGGTGCAGCTGAACCTTCGTCGCCGCCACCGCCATTAGAGCATGAAATCAATGCGGAAACAGCAGACAACAATAGGACCTTGAGCATGGATTTAAGCATAGTAACGTATCGGACTATTGACCTAAGACCTAAGTACTTTATTCGCTTTATTTTGAGATTGAATTTAGGGATTTTGATTTGAGTTTAAACTTAATAACTTCAATATAGGATATGAGCCAAAATTTGACTAAAAGGTATTCAGTTTATCAAGAAATTCTATCTGAGACGAGAAGCCGTTCCTATTTAGGCATTGGTATCAATATATTGTTTTCACTATTGCTTCTTCTCACGGTGAATACTTTTTTCGGATTTAATTTTAAAATTTTTATTTTAGTTTATTTAGTTTTACTGATTAGCTTAGTAAGATGGATTCACCTAATTTCCTTTGGTTTGTTCAGTCACAAAGTGTGGCATCTTATTTTCCGAGTCATGATGACGATTACTGGAACGTTTTGGTCTGTTTTAATTTTTTTAACGTTAGATATGTACCATAATGACATTAAAGTCGTGACGTTAGTTCATATGATTTTTTCAAGTCTAATGGCAACGGCGTCTTATAGTTTGGCTCTTTCAAAAAGAGACTATTTTGTATTTGGACTTCAGCTTGCGTTTGCTCCGCTTTTGTTTTTCGTGCTACACCGAGAATCCGAACTGAATAATGGTTTTTTATTTGCGACCATGACTTTGTTTTTTGTTCTTATCTCGCTCGTAAGAAGAGACTATTCTAAGCAGTGGTTTAATGTCCTAAATCAAAAAAATGAGCTTCGTTTAATAATCAATTCTTTTCCTGGCGGCGTATCCTTAATTAAGGACAAAAAGTATATTTACGTCAACGAACTCGTTTCACAGTTCACGGGGATTCAGCCAAACCTATTTGTTAACGAACCTGTTGGCTTTGCTCGCGGAGAGGATGCATTTTCCAGTATGTACTTACAGTTTGAGAAATCAAACTTGAAGAGTGTAACTCAAGAAGTCTTTCTAAACGTAAACGGTTCTTCTAAACTATTTTTGCTGATCTTAAAGCGGATGGACGAAGACGAATCTATTATTATCGCCATTACCCTTGATATTCATGATCAACGTCAAAACGAAATGGCTCTCCAATCAGCGGCCAAAATGGCGGCATTGGGCGAGATGTCAAGCAGCTTGGCCCATGAAATTAATAATCCGTTAGCCGTCATTTCTGCTCAAGTGACCCAATTATCTAGAATTATAGAATCTACGAGTTTTCCTGATCTTGAGAAGAGTAAATTTGAAGTAGGGCTACAGCGTATTTATAAAACTGTGTTTAGAATCTCTGAAATTATTAAGGGGCTTCGACAAATTGCTCGTAATGATGCTTCTGATCCAAAACAGTTAGCTAAAATTCAAGATATTTTAGAAGAAACCATTTCTCTTTGTGAAACTAAATGCCGCAATTACGGAATTGAAATTAAGAAAACTTTAGCTGAAGAGGCCGCATGGGTCAGTTGCCATCCAGCGCAGATTTCACAGGTCGTTTTAAATCTTCTTAACAATTCCATTTATGCCGTAGAGAACCTTCCTGAAAAGTGGATAGAAATTTCTATTAAAAAGTTTCAAGGTAGTTTTACTTTGAAAGTAAGGGATAGTGGTAGCGGTATTCCAAAAGATGTGGCAGATAAAATTATGACTCCGTTTTTTACTACGAAGCCGACTGGAAAAGGTACTGGTTTAGGACTTAGTATTTCTAAATCGATAATCGAACAGCATGATGGCGAATTCTATTACGACAAAAGTGAAAAAAACACGACGTTTGTTATTAATCTACCGTTGTCGCCAGTCCCTGAAGGGCAGACTACATTTTAATTTGATTCTTTAGATATTCCGTAATCAAAAACACAGAGACTGAATTACCCCCTTGTGCTTCTTTGCCCTGCGAAGTCACCCATAGATATTTTCCGTCCGGAGAAATGGAAAGGCCCACGGGGTAGGAATCAACTGGAACTCGTCCCAGTACTGACAAATCAGTGGATTTTGCGATAATGATTTCGCTTCCGTTGTTAGATGTCAAAAACAAGTAGTCAAATTTAGGGTGAACTTTAAAACTACGTACGCCTAAGCCCACAAATTTTTTTGCATACTTGAAATCGGTGTCGGAGATATCTATTTTTTTACCTTTTTGACTATCGAATAAAGCTACGAGTTCTTTGAACGGAACCTTCGTGATTGTTCCCGAGGAATTACAGCCAATAAAGATATCTTTCCCATCCTTTGAAAAGTGAATATCACGGGGGCCCGGTTGCAAACCCATTACAGTACCCAAAAATTCGAACTGATCTTTCGCCCCTTTTTTATAAATCGAAATACCGCCGCCTTTCATTCGAGTCACAAATAGAAATTGACTATCATGGCTGAAGGCGAGGCCACGAACGCAGAACCCACAGTCTTTGTCGCGATTGGCCTTTAAATTCTTTAAGGAATGCTTTTTTTCCACGACAAGTAACTGATGTTCTTTAAATTCCTCTGGCTTAGACGAAGAGATATTGTAGACACCTACTGTATTATCGCCCCAATTAGAAATGGCCATCCATTTTTGGTCCGGAGACTTTTCGATGTATTTTGAGATCGGCCCTGTTCCCATGATACGTAAAATTTTTTGTTCTTTGATGTCAATGACAGCGACCGCAGACGTTTGCTGTCCTAGCTCATCGTAATTCTTCCTATAGTATGTAGTCCATAAATACTTGCTATCATGAGTGACGATGCTTTCCACTGGCTTTCCAGTGAAGCCTTTTAGCATTTTTGGATCTGCTTTGTAATTGAAAGGCGCTTTTTTATCAGCTAATGCTTCAACGGCCTTCTTGTTAAATTGATGTTTGATTACGGCTATCTTTTCAGATCCATCGCTCTTGAAAAATAATGTTTTGGCACCCTCAAGCGATTGCACAAAAGCCATATCCCCCGTATCAGAGAAAGAAACTGACTTCGGTGAAAATATATCTTGGTCATAATGATCATTCTTTAGTTCGGCTTTGGCATTGTAGGATTGCCAGCGATTCACTAAGCTGAGTTTCACAGGTGATTCTTCGGGCAAGGACTGGCTAAACAAATCGACATTTTTTCGGAACTGATTTGTCTTCGCACCACTGTTGACGACTTTCAAATTTTCTTTCGCTGCCGGCATAAATTGCGGAATTAGCTTATGGCTGGGATCTAACTTTAAAGCGAATTCCCAAGTGTTTACAACTTTTTGCCATTCACCTAGTTTCCAAAAGGACCAACCAATTTCATAGAAGGCGTCACTACACTTTGGATCTAGCTTCATAGCTTCGTTATATAGATCAACGGCTTCAAGAGTGCGATTGCCAGCCTGGGCGGTAAAGCCCTTTTTTACTTTTTCATCAGCGATTTTGTCCTCGCATTTTGGAATATCGACGGACCAAGCAAGAGTTGACCACAGAAATAAGATAATCAATATGGGCATAGTGTTTTTTCCGATTCAAATTCTAGAAAGCGTTTCCACTTAAATAAGAATAATTTTTCATTCGATTGTAAATGCTTTTTGGCGAAATCCAATTGTCGTGAAATACTTTGGTTTAAACGCACTAGGGTAGTAGTTGGACCTTTCTCTGTAGAGAGTTTATTTACCTGGGTTGGTTTACGTTTTTGCTGATCAATTTTTAAATGCTTTTCCAATAGTTTTATCTGATTGGAAATTTCCCGTATAACCACGCAATCTGAGGAAAAATTTTCGAAGCTAGTTTTTTCCTGCAGGATGATCTGCTTAAACTTTTCTAATTGACTCAGCATTAAGGTTTCTTTTTTGTGAGTAACGGCAATCCAACTCAACGTATCTAAGGAATCTGTGAAAACTGGATATAGCTGTGATCGATAATGATAAAAGGCAGCCTGTTTGTAGTTCGAGTTTTCCTTAGAGTCGCAAACGAGCGGCTGATGGCTATCTGGTCGAGATAAAACCTTATCACTTAGGTACTTAAAACGCCTGGCGGGAAAATTTTTAGGCAATATATCTCTGAACTTAACTTGGTAGATATCATTGATTTTTTCCATACTCGGCGATGAGAAGGTGCAGATTAGATCATTCCTAATAGAGCTGTACTCTATTTTCAAAAAATAGAGTAATCCTATGATAGAAAAAAATATAAAAATTCCGGCACGAACCACAGTATAATTTCGGTATATTTTCATATATAAAAACTAGACCTTCGACTAAAGAAATAACCTGCGTGTCTACCCGATAAGAAAGCATGAAATTGAGTCTCAAAGACTTCGCGAGCATCTCAAATTTGTTTGCGGTCCCTATTCTTATTATTGATCCGGAAACCAGTGCCGTTGTGTACTGCAATGAATATTTTGAAGAATTGACGGGGAAAACTTTGGATCAAGTTAAAGGTGATGAAATCTATAATTTGTTTGTGGCTCAAAATCGAAAAAAAATTGATGCAATTATGTCGCTCGCTAGTAGCGATAAAAACTTTGTTAGAATCAGCGAAAAAGACTTAGAAATAAAACGACGCTCTGGCCGCAAAAGTCCCGTAAACGTTTTCTGTAAAGCTGTGCAATTACCCAAAGCTAAGGTTTTGGTTTTCTCATTGATTGATCTATCTGAAGTAAAGGAAAAACAACAAGAAAGAGAATTCTTGATTAATCAAAATCTACGTTCGGCAAAGTTAGCAGACCTCGGCAGACTGGCACAGGGGATTGCGCATGAACTAAATAACCCATTAAGTGTAATTGTGGGCAATATCGAAATTCTTAATAATCACGCCAAAGCCAAGCTGGATTTCACTTCTGAGGCTGTTCAAAAAAGTATTGCCTCTATGTCTCGAAATTCAAAACGCATGACTTCGATTGTAAAAAAACTTTTAAATTTCTACAAAACAGAAGATGTCCATTTTAAAGAAGTCAGCAGCAATGAAATTATTCGGGAAATTATAAATGAAAACGAGTATTTCCTTAACTTCAACAAGATCAGTCTATTTGTTGATTTAGCAGATGTAAAAATAGTATGTGATCGTTTGTATGTGAAACAAGTTTTATCAAATTTAATGAAAAACGCCATTACGGCTATCGAAGGTCAAAAGACCGCACGTATGATAACCGTCAAAGTGGAAGAAGTTGTCGGTGAATATGTAGTATCGGTAAACAACAACGGCTCGCCAATGAATGACGAAATTAAAAATAAGATATTTACGCCATTTTTTACAACTAAAGATGTTGGGGAAGGCGTGGGGTTAAGCCTTTATCTTTCCGAAAAGATTATGAAAGTCCATCAAGGAAGTATCTCATTTGAAAGTAACTACAAAACTGGAACGACGTTTTTCCTGCACTTTCCTAAGAACAATGCTAATTTGAGTAGCGAGCCAGAATCGAAGGTTCTGATTGTAAGCCAAGAGACGTCATTCCGATCATTCTTATATAACATGCTAGAGCAGGACTATTTCAAAATTATTGAAGCCCAGAATTTGGCAGAGTCTAAAAACCTTTTCCATCACCCATTATCTGCCATGGTGATAGATGCCAGTGACCCTGAAATATTTCAGAATTCGCTATTGACTGATATGCTGAGCCTCAACCCAGCATTCCCAATTATTTTATTTTATCCACCTGAATTTGATTTAAAGCTGAAATTTTTAAAAACGAATAATCTGTATTTTTACCCAAAGCCGATTAGAAAAAACGATTATGATGATATGATTCAGCTCATCCGTGAACGTCGTGTTCAAGGTAATAAAAAAGTGTCTTAATTTTTATTTAAAAAATCTGAAACCGTCGTGCAGGCCATTTTGAACGCATCCGGCACTTCATTTTTTGGATTTGTGCTAGAACTTGACGAGGCGACCACAGAAGGCCCTCCGGCCTTAGCAGCGCTGGCGGTCGGTGTTTCATTCCGTGTGCAAATACGTGCAGCCATGTCTTGATTAAGAGCCTTAATAGACGCTGTGCTGTCTTGTACATTCACATCGACGGTTTTTATATTAGAGTCTCGGATGATAGTTACAGGAGTCGTCTTTTTAGAATTTTTATCTAGAGCTGTCGATATGTCAGTAACGTACTCTATTCGAACGCCGTTAACTTTAATGATGATGTCATCAGCTTTTAATGAGCTATTTTTTACTCTTGGATCGATATCTTTTAACAGAACTCCGGCTTTAAAATCTTTTGTAATCGCGTGAACCATTTCACGACTGATCTGTTCTGAATCGGCCATGCCTTCAAGGGTGTAGAGTTTGCTTTTACACTGAAACAGGGCCGTGTGACTTGGGTACGTAGTCGTCACAGGAACAACATTGTAGTTCGTGTAGGTATAGTTTTTCATTCTATAAGAATTTGAATACGCATTGAGAGTGGTGGAAGAAATGCTCTGATCAACGGGCTGGCCGACTAATGTATATTGGGATTTTTTTGCGCAATACTCAAGGGCGCCGAGCTTAGCGTAATCACTTGATGACCACGTTCCTGTGGATTCGTTACCGTTAAAGGAACTCAGTAGAAATCCTTTATTTCCGGGATCTTCTTTGATTGAGTTCCCATAGAAGCCTCCAGCTTGGCCATATTTAGTAGCCGTTACGCACGAGAGAGTGATGATTGAAGTGAATCCAATTAGAAGCCATTTAAATAAATTTGATTTCATATAGCTAATAGGTAGCACTGGGATATCAAATTGGCAAAAAAAAATCCCGACTTATTAGGCCGGGATTTTTGATTTGAAACATCTTTTAGGACTAAGCGCTTTCCGCTGGATCTGATTTTTCAGCTTTTGCTTTTTTGATTTCTTCTTCAGTTTTGAAGATTAAACCTGGAGCTCCTTTTGACGTGATAACCGTATCGTCGATCAAAACTTCCTTTAAGTTAGTTTTTGATGGAACGTCGAACATTATATCAAGCATCGCTGTTTCCAGAACCGCTCTCAGACCACGGGCACCCGTACGGCGTTTGATGGCTGTTTGAGCGATCGCTTTAAGAGCCTTATCCGTGAATTTTAAATCAATGCCTTCATATGTGAATAGCTTTTGATACTGTTTCGTGATCGCATTTTTTGGACGGATCAAGATATCGATCAAAGCTTCTTCAGATAATGGATCAAGGACTGCCATCACTGGTAAACGACCTATGAATTCAGGAATCATACCGAAACGAACTAAATCGTCAGGCTCTACGCTTTGTAGAATATTAACTGATTCATCTTTTTCTTTGCCTGTTTTGATGTCGGCAGCGATACCCATTGTTCTGTTTGACGTACGGCCTTCGATGATTTTTTCTAAACCTACGAATGCTCCACCGCAAATGAACAAGATATTTGAAGTGTCCACTTGAATAAATTCTTGTTGAGGATGCTTACGACCACCTTTTGGAGGTAAGTTCGCAACTGTTCCTTCTAAGATTTTTAGTAATGCTTGCTGAACACCTTCACCCGATACGTCACGAGTGATGGAAGGATTTTCTGATTTTCTAGAGATTTTATCGATCTCGTCGATATAGATAACGCCTTTTTGTGCGCGTTCTACATCGTAATCAGCCGCTTGTAATAAATTTAGTACCACGTTCTCGACGTCTTCACCGACGTAGCCGGCTTCAGTCAGAGTCGTTGCATCGGCCATCGCAAACGGAACATTTAAAATCTTAGCGATTGTTTGCGCTAACAATGTTTTACCCGAACCAGTTGGTCCGATAAGCATGATATTCGATTTTTGCAATTCGATATCATTACCTTTTTTGCTCGTGCTGATGTTGTTAATTCTTTTGTAATGGTTGTGTACCGCAACCGACAAAGATTTCTTTGCTTGTTGTTGGCCGATAACAAAATCATCTAGGTGAGTTTTAATATCTAGAGGTTTTGGAACCTTGAATACACCTTTTGATGATGTCTCGCGCTCTTTTTCCTCGTCGATGATGTCGTTACATAGATCGATACACTCATCACAAATGTAGACACCCGGGCCGGCGATCAGTTTTTTAACTTCCTTCTGGCCTTTTCCGCAAAAACTACAGCGTAAACTGCCTTGTGCTGTTGAAGACGACATTCAATTATCCTTTGATTAATTTTCTTGGTTCTACAATGTGATCAACTAAACCGAATTCTTTTGCTTCGCTTGGGCTCATGAAATTATCACGCTCCATTGCTGCAAAAAGCTTGTCATAGCTTTGACCAGTGTGTGTTTGATAAATTTTAGTAAGTTTTTCTTTAGTTTTCACTAATTCTTTCGCATGGATTTCGATGTCCGTTACCTGGCCACCTAATCCGCCACCACCCAAGTGAGGTTGATGGATCATGATTCGCGTGTTCGGCAGAGAATACCGTTTTCCCTTAGCGCCGGCTGTTAAAAGGAGTGAACCCATGCTGGCCGCCATCCCCATGCAATATGTCGCCACATCGCACTTTACAAATTGCATAATATCGTAAAGAGCTAAACCGCTCGATACACTTCCACCAGGCGAATTAATATATAAATGAATGTCCTTTTCTGGATTATCCACTTCTAAGAAGAGCATCTGTGCGATGATTGCATTGGCCACATCATCAGTTACAGCTGATCCGAGAATAATAATTCGGTCTTTTAGTAGGCGTGAGTAAATGTCATAAGAGCGTTCGCCTTTAGATGTCTGCTCTATCACATAAGGAATTAGTGCCACAGTGGTTCTCCTGGTAATTTTTAAACACCCTTAAAGTGTTCGTTATCTTGAATCTCTATCGGACAATTTTAGAACTACTTTATTTAAAAAGGCCTTGAAGAATCAATTAACTATGATACGACTAAAGGTCTAATTTCAACCAGCTTTGAACCACGGAGTCATAAATGACAATCGATCTAATTTCTCAAGACCTTGAGTCAGCTATCAGCTCAAAATCAAACACAGTTTTAGTCTTATTCTCGAGTTTAACTGACGATAAAGATAAAACGCCAGTGTTGCATAATAAATCTGTCGCGAAACAACTTGAGACAAACTTGGAAGAAAAATCAATTGCTGGCAAAGCCGGAGAGACAGTCTTATTTAGAGAATTCGCTCATGCTTCATGCCGTCATCTTTTGGTTGTTGGTCTAGGTTCGTTAAAAGAATTAACTCATGAATCGTTCCGTTCTACAGCAGCGTCGGTTCACGATTACGTAAAGCAATTAAAAGTCGACGAAGCATTTATCGATATGGATTCTTTGCCAGCCAAGCTGAAAAGCGAAGACAATGTCCAAGCTTTGGTTGAAGGCTTAGTTTTAACGTCTTACGAATTTAATGAATTGAAGTCTAAAAAAGACAAGAAATCGACAGATGTACTTTTCCATATTGTTCTTAAGGAAGCTAAAAATGCAGCTATTAAAAAAGCCTTTTCAGAAGGTTTAGCTTTAGCAGACACGGTAAATTTCGCTCGTTTCCTTGGCGATATGCCCGGAAATTTAATGACTCCAGATATTTTGGCTAAAAAAACGGTGGCCGCTGCGAAGGACGTAAAAGTAAAAGCCACTGTCTGGGATAAGGCCCGTATCAAAAAAGAAAGAATGGGCGGCTTGCTAGGTGTTTCTATGGGTTCAGATCAAGAACCACGTTTTATCGTTCTGGAATACAATGGCGCGGCTAAAGGCAAAAAGCCGGTCGTGTTCGTAGGTAAGGGTTTAACGTTCGATTGCGGCGGTATCAGTATTAAGCCGTCAGCTAATATGGAAGAAATGAAATACGATATGTGCGGTGGCGCAAACGTAATTGCGACCGTACTGGCCGTTGCGAAATTGAAATTAAAAGTAAACGTTATGGGTATCGTACCCGCAACTGAAAACATGCCGGGTCCTTCGGCGACTAAACCAGGTGATATCCACACGGCACGCAACGGAAAAACGTTTGAAGTTAATAATACCGATGCCGAAGGGCGCTTGATTCTGAGTGACGCTCTTGTATATGCGTGTGAGCAAAAACCAGAAATCATTATTGATGCAGCGACTTTAACTGGCGCAATGGTGATTGCTCTTGGTAACACGCACACCGGATATTTTACACGTAACGAAAAATTGAAGAAGACTATAGAAGAAGCGGCTAAAGCTTCTGGTGAATGGGTGTGGAATATGCCTCTTACAGATTTCCATGTGCAAGATATGAAA
>DDTZ01000119.1 GCA_002344565.1 Bdellovibrionaceae bacterium UBA2351
ACCAGCTTTCAGATTTGGGTAGTAAGAGAGCCCTTTCTGAGTATGGTAAGTCAAATGGTAGCAAGTCCTTTGTCGACCAGTTTCTCGCGGTTGCTGCCGAAATTGTTATTCCGGCAATTAAGAGCCGGCAGATTTGGTTTCAATTGAATGATTCAGAGAGGGAAATTAAAAAGACTTTTGATTTAGTAAAGAACTTTTCAGGCAGAAAAGAAAATTATGACGCTTATCTTTCTGGAATTTTAGAAGCCATTAAAACTAGTGATCCGGGTTTGTATAAGCAGTCATTTGAAAAGTTTTTTTCAATAAAAGGAAAAGAAAGCTTATATAGGCATAGGTTAATTTTTTTGGGAAAACTTAGAAATGTTGCACCGGTGTGGGCCAATAAAATAGCAAATAGAGACGAAAACTTTTCAAAATGTGAAGTGCCACAAGAAATCGAATTGGCTTGGACAATCGCTCAATGGAAGTGCGAATTGGACAAGAGAAATGAAGAAAATCCAGGAAAAGTCTCTGAGGAAATTAGGCGAGTTAAGTATGAGCAGCAAATTGTAAATGCGGCCTATATTGAAAAGCTTGCTTGGAAGTTTCAAATTGAAAGAACAGGCCTTAAGGAACAACAAGCATTAAGTGGTTGGCATCAAATTCAAAATCGAATTACTCAGACGGGGAGAGGAGTTCGAGATGCGGTTTTAATTAAAACGGCCCGCGAACAATTGAAGCAATGTAAGAATGCAGTTCCCGTTTGGATTATGCCGCTTAAGAAAGTTTTCGAAAGCTATGATTTTACTCGCCCAATGTTCGATATTTTGATTTTAGACGAAGCAAGCCAGAGCGATTTACAAGCTCTTGCCGCTTTTGCATTGGCAAAAAAGGTTATAGTAGTCGGTGACGATCAGCAAGTTACACCATTAGCGATTGGTCAAGAGTTAAATCAAGTTCAAACACTTATAGATGAACATTTGACCGGAATACCAAATAAGCAACTTTATGAAGGTAAGACTTCGATTTACGATTTGGCAGCACAATCATTTGGAGAAATTATTCGCTTAGTTGAGCACTTTAGATGTGTCCCAGATATTATTAATTTTTCAAACAACCTATCCTATAGAGGGACGATAAAACCGCTGAGAGAGGCGAGTACCGGTCGGTTTATTTCACAAGTCATCGATCATCGAGTAAATGGTAATGAAGTTGGAAAGATAAATGAGGTTGAAGCGACTGAGATTGCGTCACTAATATTAGCTATGACTGAAACCAAAGAATATGAAGACTCCTCAATTGGAGTTATATCTCTCTTCGGTCCAGAGCAGGCACTTTATATTGACAATATTCTTCAAAAACGAATGCCAACAGAAAAATACGTTAAGCACAAGATTTTATGTGGCAACTCTCCGCAATTTCAAGGTGACGAGCGTAGAGTGATATTTCTTTCCATGGTATGGTCTGCAAGCGAACCACCACTTAGAATGGTACAAAATGAAGTATTTAAGAAAACTTTGAACGTGGCTGTTTCTAGAGCGCAAGATCAACTATGGGTCGTAAACTCTCTGAATCCAGAAACAGACCTTCAGCCCGGCGATCTAAGACTTCGACTATTGCAACATGCTCGAAACCCCAATGACTTAGAAAATGAAATTAAGCAGACACAGGATAAAGCTGATCCAAAGTCAGTTGTTTTCGAGCAAGGCGTAATTGCCGACCTAATGAGAGAGGGATTCAAGGTCTCGCCACAAGTTCGTGTGGGATCTTATACACTTGATATAGTAATGGAGCCGAGGTCTATGCGAGTTGCTATTGAATGCGATGGTGATAGGTTTCACACTTCTGAAAACTTAGCAGCAGATATTCAACGCCAAGAGGTGTTGGAAAGGCTTGAATGGAAAATTTTAAGAATTAGGGGCAGTGACTATTTTAGAAATAAAAAAATGTCGATTGATAGAATAGCAAAGGAACTAGAAGAGTTGGGTATTGAGAGGCTAGGCAATGCACCTAAAGTCGGAGATGCTTCAAATTATACAGATCCATTAAAGGAAAAAATTCTGAACCTAGCTTTTGAAATAAGGCAAAATTGGAGAAATGAATCCGAAAATTCCGTCCTTGAAAAAGATTTTCATAGAAAGAAGACAAAACAAAAAAACAGTTCAGCGAAAGTATTCGGAAACTCGGCGGTGGCAGTCAAACCCTCGTTGGAGCTGGATGAACAGGAAAGGACAAATACTATATTTGAAAGGCTTAATAAACAACATTCTACAAGTGACCATTTGATCTCGGATGACCTGCAACCGCAAGAAGTTGCCGCCATCGTTCTCGAGTCTGAACAAGGAATAATTGAAAAAGTGAAATCCAGGAATATTAATTTCGTGGATCATCGAATGAAAGGCGGAGCATTTTGGATTCTAGGAGGGGTGGAGTTAGAAAGTGTTGTGAAAGATTTCGCAAAGTCGGGTACGTATTTTATTTTTCTTGAAAAAGGCAGTCGGGCAACTGGTTTTTCTCCAGGGTGGTACTCCAAAAATGCGAAGTGATTGCGATATATTGGATCTGGTTAATATGACTCTGCATCAGTTGAAGGTTTTTCTGTCTAGTCGATTTCTGGATGGAAGTATTTTATGTTTTTTGTAGGAGTAAAGTTTAAACTAAAATGATCGAAAATTCAATTAAGTTTGCAGAGAATTCTAATTTAGGAGTGTTAAAATGTTTCAATCCCATGCGTGTACATTTTTGTTAAATCTTGATACCCCAGATGAACTAAGGCAAGCGAAAGGCCTAAGTGCTGGTATTGGAGATGTGCAGCTAGTTAGAAAGTTCAGTATTCCTCTATCTCCGGTCAAAGGCCTTAAAGTATTTGATGATAATTGGTACTGTACGATTGAAAGTGTTGAATATTCGAAGCAATTAGGAATTGTTTGTAAATGTGAACCGCTTTTTTGTAAATCCGATAGTGTTGAAAATTTCGTTAAATCCCTGAAAGAACTGACGGATAGAATGGGGTGGACGATCCACCACATTCATAGTGAAATTAGAAAGGAAATTAAATTTTAAATTTTATTTTTTCGTTTTCATAAAAATGAATTGGCCTAGTTAAGAAAAGCGTTTACAGGACTAGACTTAGCTGAGGAATTATTGAGGCAAGGACTCTCTCGGTTGAGAATTTATTTACGACGTAAATTTTCAACACAAAGGAGAAGAGTCCATGACTCAACAACAATATATTATTAATCGAAAAGTTAACATTGTCGAGCTTGCCCAGACGTTAGGAAATATCTCTGAGGCATGTCGAAATTTAGGTGTTTCTCGTCAGCATTATTACGATATCAAATCTGCAATCAATGAAGACGGCATTGAGGGGCTTTTAGAAAAGTCACGAAAAACCCCAAGAATTGCAAATCGCATAAGTCCAGAGATAGAAAAGAAGATTTTAGATTATTCTCTGGAATTTCCAACACACGGACAGGTCAGAGTTGAGAATGAACTCAAAGCTAGTGGAATCAGAATTAGCGCTGGTGGTGTACGCGGAGTTTGGGCTAGATACGACATGCTCAAAAAAGGTGATCGCTTAAAACGTCTTGAGAAATTCGCAGCAGAAAGTGGAAAGGTTCTAACTGAATCGCAGGTTGCTGCACTAGAGAATGCAAAAGAGCAAAAACAAGCTCATGGAGAAATTGAAACATTTCATCCTGGGTTTTTATTTGGGCAAGATACTTACTATGTTGGGTATATAAAAGGTGTTGGAAAAATCTATCAGCAAACAGGCATCGATACGTATAGCAACATGGGATTTGCAAAACTGTACATGGACAAAACAGCAATTACAGCGGCCGATTTTTTAAACGACAAAGTTCTCCCATTTTTCGATGCCGAGCAAGTTCGTTTGCTTCGCGTTCTTACAGATCGTGGCACCGAGTACTCTGGAAAAATCGAGCAGCATCCATATCAATTATTCTTGCATCTTAATGATATTGAACACTCGCGGACCAAAGCGTTTCATCCGCAAACCAATGGGTGTACCGAGAGACTAAATCAAATCATTCAGGACGAGTTCTATGCGGTGGCCTTTAGGAAAACGATGTACACCTCCATTGAGCAAATCCAAACCGACCTTGATACGTTTATGGTCACCTATAACGAAAAACGAACAAATCAGGGCAAACGATGTGTCGGCAGAACACCAAAACAGACGTGGGATGATGGCTACGAACTTTATAAAAAATATGTGATCGAAAAAACGGAGGTGACAAATGCGGTAGCGACACAATAGACCACTGGCTCAACCGAGAGTGTCTTGTAAACTCAATTCTAAACTACCGCAGGTTATAGACCACCAGCACCTGAAACTTTAACAAACAATCAAACACAAGTTGATTTTAAATATGTCTATTAGTATTTGGATCAACATTCGGGAGCAGGTCAGTTCTCGATCGCTTTTCGGCGATCGTTGGAGATTTTGATTCATGTTTTTGTTTTCTATGTATAGCTAACTTATTGTGTTTTCTCTTTTTTATTAAAAAAATCTCATATTGAGACTAGGTTTTATTTTTTTCTGTAACTTTTGGCCCCTTCGATTGTATACCTAATGAAAGGCTTATGAATTTCTAAAAAGGAGTAATTATGAAGAATTTAGTAACTGCTTTATTGGTATGTTTAATGGGGTTCTCTGTAGTTTCGTTTGCCGACCAGGACGACCGTAAAGAACGTCGCGAAGACAGACAAGATAATCGTCAAGAGCGCCGTGAAATGAGACAAGATAATCGTCAAGAGCGCAGAGAAAACCGTAAAGAAAACAGAAAAGAGCGTCGCGAAAAACGCAAAGACCGTCGAAACAGCAAATAATTTTAAATATAAAAAACTAACCCAAGATGTGGTTCTTAGAACTGCATCTTGGGTTTTTCATTTTACTTAGAAACTTTTTTTACAGTAGCTAATTTAGCTGCAATTTCTTTCTCTTTTCCAGCACATACTACATGACCAAACCCACCGGTGCTTTTGCCGTTGTTTACGTCGTAGATAATTTGATCGTCCTTAGTCGGGCTTACGCCTGCTGGAACGTAATCAAGATTCAAGGCC
>DDTZ01000024.1:0-1613 GCA_002344565.1 Bdellovibrionaceae bacterium UBA2351
GCTTCCCAGCGTAATTGGTCGGCTTTCGCTAACTCATTGAATTCGTCTTGCGTGATTATGCCTTTTTCAAGAGCTGCTTTTGAGGCCGCCGAACCTTTTAGTTTTGGAATTAGTTTTTCCTTAACGGCTTTGCGCACTTTACGATCGGTCGCTTCGGCACGTTTTACCACTTCAAAAACATGTTCCAGTTTAGCTAACTGTTCGTCTTTGTTAGTAGGCACATAGATACCATCTGAATGGCGCTTACGAACGTCCTGATTGTTTAAAATCGTTGAAGCAATTTTATGTGTGTGACGATCATTTGCTTCTTCAGCAAACGCATTTAAATTAGACCACATACGCAGTGGACCGCTAAAGAACCAAGTTAATCCCGGCACTTCGAGATTCGCAAATAGGTTACTGAAACCTTTTTGCATTTCGTAAAGTGCGTGATTCATCGCAAAGTGAACAAATGGAAGATCTTCGTCACGACGACCTTCGGCTTCGTAACGACGAAGAACCGCTGTGCCGATATACATCCAAGACAGAATATCCGCAAAACGACCAGTGATTTTCTCTTTGAATTTTAAGCTGCCACCGAGAGCACCCATCGCGATATCAGTCGTGATCGCAAAGGAAGCCGATGCCCACGCCAATTTTTTATAGTAGCGAGCTGTGCTGCCGCTAACAGGTGAACTTGCTAACCCACCACGCGTTACGCTCAAAAGAACGGAGCGGAATAAATTATTTACGATATGACCGATGTGACCAAAGAAGGCTTTATCAAATTTAGCAACATCGTTTGCACCGATCGCCATGACTTCGTCAAACGCATAGGGATGCGCACGAAGAGCCCCTTGACCGAAAATAATCAACGTACGAGTTAGGATGTTTGCACCCTCAACCGTGATACCAATAGGTGTACCGATATACATATGAGCTAAAAGATTTTTTGGACCGCGTGAAATACCAGCACCGCCCATTACGTCCATACTGTCGTTGATTAATTTACGAGACGTTTCTGTTTGATAGTATTTTGCGATCGCCGTGATAACCGATGGTTTTAGACCTTTATCAATCGCACCCAAAGTGTAGCGGCGCATAGCCTCCATTAAGTACGTGTAACCACCCAGGCGTGCCAAAGGTTCTTCGATACCCTCGAACTGGCCGATAGGTACACCAAACTGTTTACGAATCGATGCGTGGGCGCTGACCACGCGCAGAGCAAGCTTAGCACCACCCACGGCCTGCGCCGGAAGGGAAATACCACGGCCCGCCGCTAGACACTCGGTCACCATTTGCCAGCCGCGACCAAAACCGTCTGTGCCGCCGACGACTTGGTCGATGGAAATGATAACATCTTTACCTTGAGTCGGGCAGTTATGGAATGGAACACCTAGAGGATCATGGCGGCGACCAATAGTTACACCTGGTGTTTTTGCCGGAACGAGAGCTGCTGTGATGCCTAAGTCGTCACCTTTACCCATTAAATTATCTGGATCGCGCAAACGGAACGCAAGACCAATCACAGTTGAAATCGCTGCGAGTGTAATCCAGCGTTTGTTCCAGTTTAAGCGAATGTACATTTTGCCATCGTCGCCTTTGAATAAAACACCGTTCGATGTGATTGAGGC
>DDTZ01000024.1:1962-11014 GCA_002344565.1 Bdellovibrionaceae bacterium UBA2351
TCTTCGGTTCCGTAGTGAACTAAAAGTTCCGCGGGACCTAACGAGTTTGGAACCATGACCATGATCGACATGGCTAGTGATCGGCTGGCTAATTTATGAACGACTTCGCTATTCGCCATTGCCGAGAAGCCTAAACCGCCATATTCTTTCGGAATAATCATGCCTAAGAATTTTTCTTTTTTAATAATTTCCCATGCGTCTTGAGGGATTTCACGCGTTTCCCATAATTTCCAGTCGTCGATGGCAGCACACAATCGTTCAACTGGTCCGTCCATAAATGCTTTTTCGTCAGCGGTTAGGTGAGGGTAGGGTTCGTTGATTAGTTTTTTGAAGTCTGGTTTTCCCGAGAATAAATCTTTCTCTACCCAAACAGAACCCGCTTCAATCGCACTGCGCTCGGTTTCTGAAATCGCGGGCATGATGTTCGCTAAAATTTTCATTAGCCAGCTTGATACCGCTACTTTACGAATGGGTGGAATGATAAAGATCAAACTGATCAGGGCATAAGCGGCCACCACCGCTGTGGGAGCACCGAAGCCCCAAAGAATTGCGGAAACCGCAATCGTCCATACGATCAGCGGTGCGCCTAGAAAACCTAGCGCCAATACTGCCAGTATCGAGCCGGCTATCGCCATAGCCATCACTTCATCCTGAAGGAAGAAGCCTTGATACAATAATGAGTCCATATAACCTCCAATGGTTTTACCTATTTCTTTTTTTTACTTTTATCTTTTGTGTTTAAATTAATGTGTGATGCACGCGACATAGTTAACAACGTATTGAACGCGCGCTTCAAGTGAAGTTCGGCTTTTGGGTCATCTAACATTCGTTTAAAATGAAAATATCCCAGCACGTGGGAGTACATTGACCATGCAAAAAGTTCGACATCTAAATCCTGACGAAAATGGCCTTCTTCAACAGCAATGCGCGCTGCTTTTTCTACGTTCGTAATTAAATCTTTTTGCACATTTTTAGCGAAATCACGTAGTGGCCCCGGCCTATCATCCAATTCGATCGAAGCCGCGATGAGAATGCGTCCACCTTGAAGGGCACCATCGTCATTCAGATGATGAAGCCAGTTTTTAAGCATCGCCTGTACGCGTGGTTCTCCACGAGCAAATTTGAATGCGGGTCTTAGAACCACATCAACGAACTGATCGCGAGCTTTTTGAAGAACTTCAAGTTGTAGCTGATCTTTACCTTTGAAGTGAGCAAAAAGGCCGCTCTTAGACATGCCAACGGCTTTGGCCAATTCGCCAATGGTTAAACCATCAATGCCATCCCGGCTAGCAATTTTCACTGCTGCATCCAAGATTAGCGCTTTGGTTTGACTAGCGACGGCCACCGGTACCTCCTGTACATAGAGCCAGAATAGCACGACCGTTCGTTCTGTCAAGATGCCTGAGGAAACGTCTCACTCTGTGACAAAGGGATTACTTGCCGGAAATAAGTTCGATTTTGTATCCGTTAGGATCTTCGATAAACGCGATCACGGTGGTTCCGTGCTTCATGGGGCCTGGTTCACGAGTAACCTTGCCACCACGACTTTTAACTCTGTCGCAAAATCCATAAATATCGTCCACGGCCAAAGCAATATGCCCAAATGCATTGCCCAGTGTATAGCTTGATGTATCCCAATTGTGGGTGAGTTCAATCGATCCACCTTGGTCTTTATCGGGACCAAATCCAACAAAGACTAATGTAAATTTGCCTTCGGGATAATCTTTGCGGGATTGCACCTGCATGCCCACTACATCTGTGTAAAATTTTATAGATTCTTCCAGATTGTTCACTCGAATCATTGTATGTAAAATGCGCGGGCTCATAAATTACTTCACAGATTTAGAATCGTTGGCTGCTGGTAGTTCTTCTTTGCCAGTGACTTCAAGGGCTTTAAGTGTTTTTTCTACCCACGGCGCTTTAGCTGTGATGATTTTTACAGCTTCGCCTTCTTTGTGGCGAATAAATTTACCTGCTTCCACTAGAAAACCTGTTTTTGATTCGTTCGGTTTGTAAGAAACCTTTCCTTCAAACGTGCAAATTACATTTTCTTTGGTAGCCATGTCATGTTCGACATAGAAATCAGTTCCACGAACACCGGCAACCGATGTGGGCGTTTTGATTTGGTAGTATTCATCTTTTTGGTCATACTTGTTTTTGATTGAGCTACGAATATTGCCTGCTTTTACATCAATAACCACGGCTTTCTGTTTCTGGTTTTCATGTTGATATTTTTCAAAAATGATTTCTGATTTTTCACCAACAACAATAACGTTGCGATCAAGAGTGACGATTTTAGCCGAGGATTCAGGTCCGGTCGTGAGAGTGTCACCTTCAAGGACATCTAACCCAATGGCTCCGCTCTTTTCAGTGCCGGAGGTCGATACTATTTTTACTTTTCCTTTAGAAATTAAAACCACACCAAAGCGTTCTTCGGCGCGAGCCGCTGAAAAAAATAAACTAGATACTAAACAAAAAACAGAAATCAACTTAATCATCATTTTCTCCTAGAAATTCATTTTCGGATGATAAAATCTAAAGTGTCAAAAGATTAGTTGGGAAAGTTTGCCTAACGTAAGAGCCTAAGATTTTTTAACTTGAGTTCTAAGTCTGCGTAACCGTACCATACGAGTGTGACCCATTCAAAAACTAATAAAATACATCTAGAACGTCGGCTCGGGCCCGTTGCTGCTACATCTATTGTCATCGGTGTTGTTATTGGCACTGGTGTATTTTTGAAGGCTGCGATTATGTCACAAACGGTACAGTCGCCCACAGTAGTATTGTGGGCTTGGATTGCAGCGGGATTGCTTTCTCTTGCGGGCGCGCTGACTTATGCGGAGCTAGGTTCATTGTTTCCAAAAGCGGGCGGCGAGTATGTATACTTGAAAGAAGCCTACGGACCCATGACGGCATTTTTGTTTGGTTGGATGAGGTTTGCAGTGGGCACGCCGGGATCAATTGCGGCCTTTGCGGTAGGCGGGGCAACCTTCGCTTCGAAAGTATTTAATCTAGAAATCGTAGGTGGCCGCGTTTCGTTTGCTATCAGTCTAATTTTAGTTTTTTCGGGATTGAATTGTCTAACAGTCGCATTCGGAGGTCGGCTTCAGTCGATCATGACCGCGATAAAATTAGGCCTTATTGTATTTATCATCGGCGGTATTTTTTCGATGTCACAATCATCAACATTTGAGCATATTTCGTCGGCAGCCGGTGGGTGGCCCGGACTATCTGCATTTGGTACGGCAATGCTTGCGGCGTTGTGGGCATTTGATGGGTGGAATAATTTAACATTTGTCGGCGGCGAGATAAAAAATCCCGCACGCAATGTTCCCTTGGCTTTAATATTAGGCATGACCGTAGTTTTAATAATCTATGGACTAGCCAATCTATCTTTTTTCTATGCATTACCTTTTAATGAGGTTCTATCGGCTAATTCAAAAAGTTTTCCCGATGCGCTTCCTGTTGCGACTAAAGCGGCTGCGACTTTTTTAGGTGAAAATGGAATTTGGTTTCTATCTATTGCTCTGGCATTTTCGGCAATCGGGGGAATGAATGGAAGCATTTTGTCGGGAGCGCGTATTCCATTTGCGATGGCACAAGATAAACTTTTTTTTAAAAGTCTGGCGAAGCTTCATCCAAAAACTCATGTGCCATACGTATCTATTGTAGTTCAGGCGGTCATAGCTATTGCCCTGGCCAGTACGGGAACCTTTGATCAGTTAACCGATTACGTCGTGTTTAGCGGTTGGTTGTTTTATGCGTTAGCCACATACTCTGTATTTATTTTTCGTAAAAGGATGCCAGATGCACCACGTTCATACAAAACAATTGGGTATCCGGTGTTACCTATTGTCTTTGTATTGTCTGCGGTGTTTTTGCTAATCAATACGGTTTTGACGAGTCCACTAGAAGCTGTGCGCGGACTTTCTATTATCGCTGCAGGTATTCCTCTATTTTTATGGATTAGAAGACACACTTAGAACGTTGTGTATAACTACTCACACTATCCACGACTTTGGTAGAGTGTGAATAAACCATTTAAATCTTTGCGCAGTTAGAAAATCATGACATTCTATTTCTAACATGAAGCTAGAATTTTTAGTTATGAGTATGTTTTTGCTTTTTAGTGGGTGTTTCTGGAAATCAGAAAAAGACATCGCTCTAAAAGCTGTAAAAGACAAAATAGAAGCCGAGCTTCTGGCAGAATCTAAAGCGACGTTGCAAAGTAAGCCAATCTTCCACAAGCGCTATGTTAGTATTATCGGTGCCCAGACAGAACTTAAAATTGACAACGCCGCCGAAATCAACGGCATCGCCACGGTTGTGATCAATGTTAAAACTATCTCAGAGTTCGGTCGCTATAACCTCAGAGAAGTGTTTGGTAAGCAGAATGAAAGCCGAGATACAAACTTTAACGGAACCGAAGCGCTGGATATGATTTTGAAAATGGTTAATAAGGACTCTGAAAAATACGCTCTCAGAACCTATGCCGTGAAAATCAATACCAAGAAGGATTCTGAAGTCACCTCGGTGATGCAGGTTAAGTAGGATATTGGGGCCGTTTTGCCCCTCGTTTTTGTCACTGTCTTAGTTATATTCAATTAAAATCAATAGACTGGCTGAAAATTCGGCCTCGAAGTTGCTAAGCTATCAGGCTTAACGAGGACGGTCCCATGAAATTAATTTTTGCTGCCTTTTTATTTGTCTCCACGCTCACTTTTGCTCAAAGCCAAGTTGACACTTCGATGGAAGTGGCTAACGAGTGTTTTGCCATTAAAGGTAAGCCTTTTTCTACCTATCAAAAGTTTTACTTCAAAGCGGATGGGATTGCCTACGGTTTAAAAAATGGCCAGGAAGTTAAATTAAAATATGACGACTCCTTAAAGAAATTGAACGCGGACGGTTCGATTAATTACAATGATAGTTTGCAGAATTTTAAAACCGCCAATGGAATTTCGCCTGAAGTCTGTAAGGCTGACCCAAACCAAGTAGGCGGATCATCGTCTCGACCAGCTCCGTCGTCATGTAACACCTTGAGCGAAATGGACTCTGTTGTGCTTGCGATGAGCTGGCAACCGGCCTTCTGTGAAGGTAAAGGCAGCAAGCCAGAATGTAAATTGTCGCAATTCTTATCTCCCGATTCGTACCAGGCTAAAAACTTTACCTTGCATGGTCTTTGGCCAAATAAAAATAGCTGTGGTCAAAACTACGGTTTTTGCGGCGAAGTAAAATCTAACTCAAGTGATTTCTGTAAATACCCGGAATTTGAGATTACTAATCGTAATGTCGAAAAAGCGTTAGAAACTGTGATGCCAAGCCGGGCGGCTGGCTCATGTTTAGAGCGTCATGAGTGGCATAAACATGGAACATGTCAAACGCTGGATACTTCAAAATATTTTGAACGTGCAATTAGGCTTTTAAAGAATTTCAATCAATCTAAAACGGCAGCATTGGTAAGAAAGAATATTAAGAAAACGACTCTGAAGAAATCGGATCTTCTAAAATCATTAGATGATTCGTTTGGTAAAGATGCGAGTAAACGATTCGTGCTTATCTGCAGCGGCAATATGCTGACTGAAATTCAGGTAAACTTAACGGCGGCGTCGTTAGACCCGAAAACGGAAGAGGCAAAGGTGACAATCAAAGGTCTATTAAATACATCGGCGACAGGTTACGTTCGTGGCTGTAAGGACCAAATTACGATTGATCCAATCGGGCCTAACTAATTAAGTTAGGCCGATAGATAGCCTGTTACGAGAATTCTGTAGGTTTTAATTTGCTACCGGCGAATCGATTTCGAATGCTTCCGCATAGAGATCTGCGTTTTGAGGTTGTGCGCCGACTAATGTAAGACGAGGGTAGCCATCGTCGCCAGAGCGAACTTGGTAATGGTGAATCGCGAGTCCTGGTTGAGCCGCGCATTGACCATCTTCCGTAACTTCCATAATGACTTCCAGTTCGACAGGTAGCGAGTCATCGACAGTTGATAAAAGTTTTTTTAAATCGCCAACAGTCATTGCACGCTTTAGAAGATTTAAAACTTGTTCATGGCTGGCTCCATTTTCTTGGCGCATAGATTCAGAAATTATATCAATTTGTTCTTTAGTTAAATTTAGCATGTTGGCTCCTGTGAAGATTTCTATACCGGTAACGGTATCAGATATCAAAGAAAATCCAGCTTCGGACATATCCATCTAGAATGCAGAGTCGGCAGGGTTTCAGAATCAATCTGTTTGTTTGCCTCTGTCTCACCTAAAAAAATGGGTTTGGGAAGATTTAGCTTGGACGCCCATTGCGAGTAGTAGTCTTTTTTCTTTGGATGGTGGGGTGCGACGGCGTTGATAAGCCGAATACTACGGTCATTTGCGGCGGCGATACAGATGCTCATCAAATCGAGTCTATGAATTAAATTAATGACCGCATCGCCGTTAGGAACTTCGTTTTTACGGCTCAGACTATATACAGGATGCCGGTCGCCGCCAATTAGTCCACCGGGCCGTATGATCGTTAGCTCTTCTTTAAATTTATCTTGCAGAGCAGATTCAACCTCAACTAACCATCGGGCGGATTCCGTTTTTGGTTCAGGCACCGACGACTCTGTGATGAGTCCTTTGTTGTAGCCATACACAGATGTCGAGCTGATAAAGATAATTTTTGAGCCTTCTATTTTGTTGATTTTGGCAGCGTAGGTGGCAGGGGTGAGCTGAGTTAAAGGTGGGGTGTTTAGAAATAAGACGTCGTAGGGAGTTGATGGAAATGAATGACTATAGAAATTGAAATCTTGGGAATGAGTACCCCATGTTTTATGATTTTTTTTTTGTAGTTCGGTAGCCAGTTCTGATCCTAACCAACCCAATCCGACGATGCCCCATGTTTTTTTCATGTGTTCAATAATGCCAATTCTATTTGATAAATGCACGCCTAAATCGAAGTCTCAAATTCCTACAATTCTTAAAAAAGCTACCAAATAAAAAAACGTCGGCTCAAATTAATACGTTCAGATTCACTAGGTTTTGTATAACTTTGTTTCACTTTTTCACTAAAGTCCGAGTTCATTTTTGACGAAACTTTTACATAACGAGGTTAACGTGAAGAGAACAAACTCGCAAATTTTAATTATGCTTTTCCTTTTTGTTCTTTCCTCTTGTACTTTTAATGCGTCGTTAAAAAATCTTCAGTCCGGGTTAGGTAGTGGAGAGTTAGTCCCAAATAGCTTGCAAAAAATATTTGTCGACGTGACGGATGTTACTTTTTCAGAGGGTTCAGTTGCCATTATAAATGTGGCGGTAAATCCAGTTCGAAGTGAAGATACGGTCATCTATTTAACTTTAAACTCATCGAGTTCTGGGTATGTTCGTTTTAACCCAATTCCAAATAAGGTTATTATTCCTGCTGGATCGACGTCGAAAAGTATTGTGCTAAACACTGTGGATGATTCGTTGAACCAAGATCAAGAACAGTGGACGTTTGCGATTTCTTCGGAAGATCCATCTATTAACGCCGATCCATCAGTTTTGAACATAAAATTAAATGACAATGACGGCGGCTTTGTTCCTAATAGTCCCATTACAGCTGGCCCAAAATTGCTGAAAGAGTTTAATGCCTATCCAACAAATATAAATACAATTTCGGCGCTCGGGAAAGTGTTTTATGTTGGAACCGACGCATCCAATGGCTCGGAGCTCTGGGTATCGGACGGGACGGCCATTGGTACAAAATTAGTTAAGGATATCGAACCGGGCGCAGGATCGTCTTCAATCACAAGTTTTAAACATCCACCGGCTAGTCCGTATGTATTTTTTGTGGCTACGACATCGAGTGAAGGCGAAGAATTATGGCGTACAGATGGAACTGAACAGGGAACTCAGCTCGTGAAAGAGTTTGAGCCAGGTGCGAGTTCGTCAGAAATATACTTTTTATATGTATACGGCGATAAAATATTTTTTAATGCGTCTACTACGATTGATGGGACCGAGCTGTATATTTCTGATGGAACGTATTCAGGAACAAAAATGCTATACGAATCTGTGCCAGGTACTAGCGGTGGTGGTAGCAATAGCATAATTGCCGATGGTTCGGATATTTACTTTTCCGACTATAATTATAGCGATTATACCGGTAAACTGTTTCGAACAGACGGGAATCCTGCCAATAATACATTGATTGTAACGGGAACCTCTGCTGGGTTAACATTTTCCGACGATCTCAGTTTACATTTTATACATAACGGGTACATCTATTTTTCTACCTATACTGGGTATGGCACCGAAATTTTTGCTACTGCCGGCTCAAACGCAACCACAGCCATGCTTAAAGATATCTATCCTGGTGGTATGAGTTCCTATGCGACTGCCGCCAACCAGATGGTGCTAAACAACAAGGTAGTCGTCGTATTCTCTTATGAGAGTTCTGGATCAAGCACAGGATACTATTTAACAGACGGAACTCCGGCGGGAACGACAAAAGTTACGCAGCCCGTGTCAGCGGGTGGGCCCATGGGTATCTTGGGTGGCAACAAATATATCTTTGCCGGATGTATAAATAATTACGACTGTGAGATATACTCTAGCTCTGGGGTGAATGGCGACGCCATTCTATTAAAGGATATCCACCCAGGGACTTCCAGCGGAAATGCAAACAGCAGTTCTCCATCGTTCGCCGCAAAACTTGGGGATAAAATCATATTTACCGCTACGAATGCGACCGAAGGCGTAGAACTCTATGTAACAGATGGTAGCCCGGCGGGAACTCTATTGTTGAAGGATATTTATGCCGGATCGGCAGGAAGTTCGCCATCAAACTTTGCTGTGGCTGGATCTAAGTTAATATTTCGGGCCAAGTCCGATGTTTACGGCGAGGAACTTTGGGTAACCGACGGTACACCGGCCGGTACGGTTTTGCTTAAGGACTTGTTTCCAGGAACAAAAAGTTCTGGTCCAAAAAATTTAACAGCTATTGATCCAACACATATTTTTCTGACGGCATATAATTCGTCGTCACAATTTGCATCTGTTTTTGTTGCCGATATTTCAGCGCAAACCACAACGGG
>DDTZ01000198.1 GCA_002344565.1 Bdellovibrionaceae bacterium UBA2351
GATTTCCATGTGCAAGATATGAAAGGCACGTACGCTGATCTATCGAACATTTCGGCAGGTAAAGGTGCAGGTTCTGCAACGGCTGCCGCATTCCTGGAACAATTCGTAGAAGAGGGCATTCCATGGGCTCACTTTGACATCGCAGGTACCGGCTGGTCAGTAGGTAATCGTTTGAAATACTGTCCTAAAAAAGGCGCAAGCGGCGCGATGATCAGAACGTTCGTAGAGATTGCAAGAAGCTTTGAACGATAAACTTCTTAAGAGTCCTTTACGCTACTTCATATTTAAAAATAAAAAATCTTTCGGCATTGGGTTAGCACTTCTTCTGGTAACCAATGCCTTAGACTCTGCCACACCTTTAGTTCTAAAGGTGGCTATCGATACCATCTCTGCTGGAAATTTTGAACCGACCGAGCTCCTCAAGACGGCCGGTTTATTTTTTGCCTTAATGTTTATGCTAGCAAGCACTCGCTATGGCTGGCGCATTTTCTGGAGCGACTACCATACCTCAGCGGCCGATGAACTGCGGAATCGGGTGTTCCATCACTATTCGCAAATGGGTCCTCGCTTTTATACTAAAAACTCTGTCGGCGAGATGATGAGTTTGATTACAAACGATGTGCAATTCTTCAGAAATGGAATTGGACCAGGTTTGTTGATCCTGATCGACGGTATTAGCTTAATTATCATGATCGTGCCGGCCATGATTTATTTAAGTCCAAGTTGGACGTGGAAAAGTCTGATTTTTATCGCCATCGTTCCCTTCTTTATTCACGCGATCACTAAACGCATCGGTGCTCTTTCTAAAGAACAACAAGGTATGTTGGCGCGGTTAACTAGTTTCACGCAGGAATTAGTTTCAGGTGTGAAAATTATTAAAATCTTTTCCATGGAATCCCACCGTTCAGAAAAATACCAAGAGCTAAGCAAAGAATACCTAGATAAATCCAATCAGTTAAACCGTGTGGATTCGCTATTTAATCCGCTGATGCAAGCTGCGGTCGCAACGGGTACTGTGATCTTGCTTTACATCGGGGGCGGTGAAGTCATTAATGGCGTTGTCACGTTAGGTACATTTGTGGCGTTTCAGCGATACATTAATAAAATCATCTGGCCGTTTTCGGCGCTAGGTTATGGATTGTCGCAAATGCAAAAGGGCCGCAGTGCCTTTGAACGTATTCGCGCTCTCTTGGAAGAACCTATCGAGTTTCCCGAGTTGTTCAATGAAACTAAGTCACCTCATTTAGCCTCTGTAGAGTCGATCGAACTAAAAAACGTCGGGTTTAAGTATGGTGATATTGAAGTTTTAAAAAATATTAGTTTGGAAATTAAAAAGGGACAATTCATTGGTATTACGGGTCCGGTTGGATCTGGTAAATCGACATTGCTTCATTTATTAATAGATTACCTTGGGAACTATTCCGGCCGAATTTTAGTTAATGGCCGGGACTATGCGCAGTTTGCGAAATCGGAACTTTGGAAGTCCGTTAAAATGGTTCCGCAAGAGCCGTTTCTGTTTAGCGCTACGATTCGCGACAATGTAATCCTTTCTGCTAGCAGTAATGAGCAGCAATTAAGTTCAGTAGTTTCCATGATTGATTTTGATAAGGATTTGAAAACGTTAGAGCGCGGATTAGAAACGTTTGTCGGTGAAAAAGGCGTTCAGTTATCGGGTGGTCAAAAGCAGCGTCTGACGTTAGCTCGCGGCGTATACTCTATGCCTGATGTTATTTTGCTGGACGATACTCTGAGTGCGCTGGATACAAAAACAGAAAGCAATGTACGCGATCATTTGTTTAAATCTAGCAAAGATCAGATTCGAATTATTGTAGCGAACAAAGTGCAATCGCTAAAGAATGCGGACCAAATTATAGTGCTATCCGAAGGACAAATTGAAGCCATCGGCACGCACGACGAATTGTTAGAAAAATCTAAATTTTATTTAACTCAGTGGAAACTTCAACAAATGGGTGCAGACGGGGGAACTCATGCATAATTTTGCGGAAGACAAAGAAACCACTCGATTGAATTATAAACAGCTTTTTAAAAAACTAAGCCCTTTTTTAGTACGCCGGAAGGGAACGCTTGTCTGGGTCACATTTTTAGTTCTGGCCGCGGCGTTGAGTGGCCGCGTGATTCCATTCTTTATCGGCTACACCATCGACAATGCCATCGTTAAAAAAGACTGGGACTTGTTATTATACTGCACCATTAGCTATGCTTTATTGGAAGTATTAAACGCAGGACTTGAGTTTCTGCAAGTCTATCAATTCCAAAAACTGGGTAATCAAGTATTGCTGGATATTCGTTCTAAAATTCTATTCGTGATTCAGCGGATTCCGATGACCTACTTCAACAAAACTCCAACCGGGCGAATTGTGACCCGTGCCACGAATGATGTTTCCCAAATTGGTGAGATATTTAGTGACGGGGTCGTTAAGGTATTTATTCAATTGATTGTATTGATTTCGATCGTGACGTCGATGGCTTTAATTTCAGTTAAACTGACGTTGATTTGTTTAGCAACGGCGCCCGTATTTTTCTATTTAGGGATTAGAGTCACAAACAAGATCAAAGATACGTTGCGTGTTTCAAAGATTGCGACATCAGCTTTAAATTCATTCATCGCAGAAAGCCTGAACGGAATGAAGATCATTCAAATGTATCAGCTGTCGCGACCAAAGATGACCCAGTTTGAAAACTTGTCCGCGGATTTAAAACGAGTGTCGCTGCAATCGACACGTAATTACGCGATGATGATGCCGATTCTGAATTTGTTTAATGGATTGATTTTGGCGAGTGCATTGTATTTTAGCGGGATATTGGGCCAACAGGATGGAATCAAAGTCGGATTAGTCATTACGTTCTTCCTTCATGCGTTGGATTTCGTTCATCCGTTCCGAGACATCATCGAAAAATATCAGCAGTTTCAGAATAGCTTAACGAGTGCTGAGCGTGTATTCAGTTTACTAGAAGAGCCAATTGAGGCTGGCTACAATCTGCCTCATGTTCCGCAAAAATTGGGTAATGCCATTGAATTTAGGAATCTGAGTTTTAAATATCAAGATACATCAAACACGGTACTGAAGAATCTGTCGTTAACCATCAAAGATCGTCAATCGGTCGGCGTGGTTGGCCGCACGGGTGCCGGCAAATCGACGCTTGTTCATTTGTTGTTGAACTTGTACCCGCCCACACCTAACGAGCTATTTGTCGGCGGTCAGGCGATTGAAACGATACCGTTAACTCAACTCCGTCATAAAATAAATTGTGTGCAGCAGGATTTATTTTTATTTAAAGGCACTATATTCGAGAATCTTACATTAGGTTCCTCTCGAATCCCAGAGGATCGTGTGTACCGAGTAGCTGACGAGATCGGCATATTAGATTATTTGGCTAAAACTCAGCGAACGCTGGCTTATCCAGTAGAAGAATCAGGGGCTAACTTAAGTACCGGTGAAAAACAGTTAATATCATTTGCACGTATTTTGATTTTCGATCCCGAGATCGTAATTCTAGATGAAGCGACATCTAATATAGATTCGCAAATGGAACAGCTGCTGCAAACGGCGTCTAAGAAGCTAATTCAGAATCGTACTTCGATCGTAATTGCCCACCGTTTATCGACAATATTCAGCTGCGATCGCATTTTGGTATTAGAAAATGGCCGTGTGATCGAGGATGGATCGCCTCAAGAACTAGCGGCCAAGGATTCTGAGTTTAAGCGCATGTTAAACGATCAGTCGTACAAAGAGCTTTAGATAAAGCGATGATAGTGCCAGTTTTTTGATTTGGCGATCTCTTGCAATTGGTATTCAGACTTATACAATCTATCCTCCCGATTAGCCGCGCTGACGGCAAGGCGCAAGTGGCTCGCGTATTCCAGAAGCTCGACATCACCTTCGGAATTACCTACCGCTAAGAAAGGCGTGTCTTTAAATTGGGCTTTATAGCCTTCCACTTTTCCGCCTCTGTAAGTAATTACTCCAGCCTTTTCTTCTGTCACTACGCCGTTGTGAATGCGGGTTTCAACCCCAATCACATCCGTAGACTCAAGGCCGAGCAAGGCCGCGCCAGGCTCAACCGCCCATGAAATCGAAGCCGTTATGATCTTAATTTTGACTTGATGGCTTTTTAGAAGGCCGATCAGTTTTCTTTGCTCATCGAATAGGGGAAATGGTTGCAAGCTTTTAAGGGCTTCCACGGACCATTTGCGGACTTGTTCTAGCGTTTGGCCTTTGTAGATTTGGGCTAACCATAAATAGGCGTCACGAGGATCCGAGTTTTTCTTTTTCAGTTCTAGATAGTGTTCCCAAGGATTCGGCGGAAGCTCCACTAGACGATTGTCTATTGTGTAGTGAAACAAATTTTCGCCCAAGTCCGTGTCCCACAAGGTTCCGTCGGCGTCGAACAATGCTACTAATGGCGTCTGATTTTTCTTGAGTTCTGCCAGGGTTTCATTTAACTGTTTCCAAAAAGTTTCGGGATAAGATTTGTATTTCATTAATTGAAACCCTAGCTTAATATTAGTACACTGTCCATATCAAGAGAGAGCCATGAGTTTTTATTGCCGAGTGATGCAAAAAGAAGATATCGAAGAGTTACTCGATTTCGAAAACAAGAAATTGATCGAAATCGAACAAAACGAAATGGAACGTGAATTCATCAAATGGAATTCTCGTTGGAGAAAAGAATCTCTTGAGCATTACGCTAACCTAGGCTGGAGCTTTATAGCTCGTAATCCTGAATTAAAATCAAGTTTTTCATCCGAGGGATTGTTGGTAGGGTATTTTACAGCGCAACCTTTGCTTTTCGTAGACGGTCAGACTCAATCTTTGTGGGTCGAGCATTTGTCGTACTCTGCGCTACAAGCGCGCGATGAGCTCGTAGAAATTGCGTACCGCTTATCACGCGACAAACATTTCCAGCGCGTGTATTTCTTAAATAACCAAGGTGTTATCAATTCGGTGAATGCGTTTAAGCCAGAGTCCTGGAATTCACAGATGATATACGTAAAGACGACCAAATGAACCCATTAGGCCGAGATCAAAGACATCAAAATATAATCCGAATGAATCGCGAGACGTTTGATGTGCTGGTTATTGGCGGTGGTATTACTGGCGCCGGGGTGGCCCGGGATGCCAGTTCCCGTGGAATGAAAGTGGCCTTAGTAGAAGGCAGTGACTATGCATCC
>DDTZ01000091.1 GCA_002344565.1 Bdellovibrionaceae bacterium UBA2351
GTGCTCTTCCGATCTATACTTTTTTTCTATAAGGTTATAGATAAAAAGTATTGGGATTCAATTCGATTTTCGAATTTTTTCTATTACTTTAGTAAATATGATTTTAGTAAGAACAGGCCAAAAAATATCTCTGAAAGATTAATTGAATTGTATTTAACCTTTGATCAGCTTAGAAAAAGAAAATTTATAGATAATCTGTGCAAATCTATAGGTTTTGTGGAAAATTTGTTCCTAGGAAATTATTTAATAGATTATGATTTGCATATGCGTCATATTGCAAATCATGTCCAATATAAAAGTTTGTTTCTAATCGATGTAGGTACAGATACATTAAGGATTAATAGACAAAGAATTAATGAGAACTTAACGATTTCTTCAAGAAGCCAAAAAAATTTTACTCATGTAGAAAAAAAATATACTTACTTAGAGTCATTTTCTATTGTTGCTATCAAAAATAAAATAACTAGCTCCTTAGTTGAATGGGATAAAAATGGTGTAGATAAATTGACATATTTTACTTGTTATCCACTGAGAGTTAACGGTAAGGATCAAATAGTAAATAATAGTTATACTTATTCAAAATCGCTAATAAAAAAATTATCCCGTTCTCAGGATATTTTCTTTTTAGGTCAGCCATTAGTTGACCAAGGTTATTTAAATCTTGAATCATTGATTATATATATAAAAAATATCAAAAATTATTTTAATGGATCTAGCTTAATTTATGTGCCGCACCCTAGGGAATCTAAAAAGTATGTTAAAGTAATTCAGAATGATATAGGGATTAAAATTAAGAAAAATATTGCTCCGTTTGAATATGAAATTGTTTTTGGTAACAGTCAGCCAAAATGTATTGCAGCCTTTTTTACCTCTGCACTGGAGACTTGCGCAGCCATTTTTGGTGATACAATTGAGTTATTGTCTTTTCAATTGCCTCAGGATTGTTTATTAAAGGATAAAGATACTATCAAAAAAATATATGAAAATTTTAATAGTAATAATAATATTAAAGTTATAGCTTTAATCTGAGCAAATTAATTAATAGTAGTAGTCTTTTGAAATGTTAGAAACTGTTGAAAAATGGATAGGGATGGGGATATTAAAATTCAGGGATAAAAAGAGAATCTTACAGCAGTGATTTGGCAGATGTAGAGTGGGGGGAAGTTGGAGAGAGATGGTTGCCAGTGTCCCACCCGAGGAAACGAACTCGACAGTATGCATTATGCGTCATTTTCAACAGAATTTTCTACGTGATCTGTACAGGTTGCCAGTGGTGGGCAATCCCTCATAATTTTTCGCCCTCGGTCACGGTCTAGCATTATTAGCGGCGATGGTGATGCGCAAGGTTGTGGGAACGAATTAACGCTCGGTTACGAGAACGTGGCGACTCTGGCTAGGTCGGTCAGCCCAGCCTCGGGCCCAATCTCATCGACAGCCAAAGCATCAAAACCACCACGTCGGTGGGTGACAGGTTACAGTGTTGCAAAAAAAGTTTAAGGGCCGAAAGCGCTATAGCCTGGTGGACACTCAGGGGTTCCTGCGCGCCATCGGGCAACCGGCCCAAGTGTGATGGATCGGGACGGCGTACGTGACCTGTTGCCGTCCGTGCTGATCCGAAAGCAGTTCCCTCACTTTTGATTAAAATCGGGCTGGATAGCGCCTACAACAGCGCGGACAAGGCAAAAACTGGATCGAAAAGGCTTTTTGGGATGGACCGCGCAATTCGTTCGCTACCCACTCCGTCGCCTTGGGTCTGGCCGCTGGATGGCGTTCCTCTCAATAAGGATCCCTGTTCTCAGCCCATCGGCTTCCAATTCCTGCCTCGACGTTGGGTGGTGGAACGCATCTTTGCTTGGTTCCATCAAAGCCGCCGTTTGAGCAAGGATTGCGAACGCTTAATAGCATCAGTGAAACCCTGATTTATGCTACTATAAGCCGTTTGCTCTTGCGTCTCCTTCTTTAATCCATATGGTTATTTAAGTTACGCAAAACTTTACGGTGCGATTCATGCTCGTAAGGCTCCTACGTAGCACATGAGATCGAAAAGTTAATTTCAATTCTAACGTTGAAAATGCCTTAAAGCTTAGTTATTTTCAAGCCAATGTTATCCAATCGTTCTAAACCAATAATAATGCTTAACATTAGGCGTAACTGAGCACGCGTATTAGGAAAATTTCAACGCTATAGTTACTATCTCCAATTCTCTGAAAAAACCTTAATTCCAGTTTCTGCAATTTTTTAAACTACTCATAACTAATCAGAGTTTGTAATGACAAACTCCAGCTCGAATCCTCTCGTCTCTATTATCATCCCCGCTTACAATGCTCAAGAATTTCTTTCTGAAACTCTAGAAAGTATCTTGAAGCAGAGCTATGAAAATATAGAAATTATTTTAATAGATGATGGTTCTACAGATGAAACATCACAAATCGTTAGTCGATATAAAGATAGAGTAAAATATTTTTTTCAGCATAATAGTGGTGGTTGTGCCGTACCGCGTAATCTTGGTATTCAAAAAAGTCTTGGAGAATTTCTTTGCTTTAATGATGCCGATGATCTAATGATAGTGGATCGAGTTGAAAGTCAAGTTGATTTCTTATTAAAAAATCCAAAGGTTGGGTTGGTCTTTAGTGACTATATAAATTTTTTTGATAAGGTATTTTACCCTAAAACTCATTTTGAGACTTGTACTAATCTTCAATTATTGCTAGATGGTAAGAAAGAAATTATTTTTGAGAACGCCTGTCCACATCTTGCTAGAGAAAACTTTGGAATTTCTAGTTCTTTTATGATGAGGAAGGAATTATCATTAAAGGTTCCTTATTTTGAGTCATCGCTTAAATCGAGTGAAGATTTCCATTTTTATTATCGTCTTGCTCGAACTACAAATGTAGGGATTATTAATAAAGTCGGAATGTGTCGACGTTTACACTCTTATAATATGAGTAGTAATACAGAAAAAATGATGTCTGAATGCATTAGAAGTTATACCATGTTATTAGAGAATGAAGATAATATTCAGGCAAGATTTTATCTTAATAAATTTATTGCCTGTTTTTGGAATAATCTATCTCGATATAACGCCAATAATGAAAAATATTTTTTAGCTTTTAAACAAGAGTTAATGGCGCTTTATAGCGATTTCTGTTTAGCTAGGGTATATTCACTATTTAAAAGTAGTGCGCGTATAGTATTGATGAAAGTCGGGTTGTATAAATCGAAAGATTCTAAAATTTAAGATATATTTATTAGCCCGATACTTATTTAAACAATATTATTATAATGGAGCAGGTGAAACAGATGGATAGCCGCTGTTTAGTATCTAACCATAACTTTACAGGCTTGAGTCATTCCTAAATTATTTAAGCATGCTTTACGTGATCTTGTTTCTTGTAATTGCTAACTTTTCTTAGGTAGTTAATTTTTTATGGGTCTTGGACGGCAAACTTTTAAACATACTATTATTTATAGTATGGGGACTGTTTTTGGAAGATTAGCTAGTTTCTTGATGCTGCCGTTTTATGCTCACATTTTTCAGGCAAAAGGATATGGTGTTATCGCTACGATTGATACCAGTCTTGGTCTTTTAACGATCTTACTTAGTGGTGGTTTCCAGACAGGAATTTTAAGAATCTATCATGAGCAAGACGAGAAAAACAAACATCTCACCTTGGGAACTGGAATTCTTCTTGTTTGGATTTTGGGAATTTCAATAATATTTTTCCCTTTTATTTTTAGCGCATCTTTAAGCAAGTTAATTTTAGGTAGTACTGAATATTATCCACTTATATGTTTAGCGTTGGTTTCTTTCGTTATTGACGTTGCAGGTCAAAGCGCTAGTACTATTCAAATTATTAGACAGCAATCTCTTTTATTTTCCATTGTCAATTTATCTCGATTAATTTTGGGGCTTCTACTTAATATATGGCTAATCATTTTTCTCAAGGTGGGTTTAGTAGGTGTCTTTATATCTTCGCTAACTACCGCAATAATTAGTTCTTTAATATTTCATATAGTTGCTTTTCAAGCGCATGGCCTTGGATTCAGTCGACAAGTTGCTATTCAATTATTACGATTTCAGTTGCCGCTTTTGCCTGGCGAAGTCATCAGTTTTTTAGGGCGGCAAACTGAAAGAGTGCTAGTAAGAATTCTAGTTGGACTTGAAGGAATGGGTATATTGGAGATGGCTTATAAATTTCCTCCATTATTGAATCTTTTTATCACTATTCCATTTCAAAGAGCTTGGAGAACTAAAAGTCTTGAGATAGCTGGTCAAACAAGCGCCCCGCAAATTATTGGTGATATGTTTACACGTTATTTTTTTATGATGGTTTTTTTGGGTTTATTGCTTGCAGTGAGTATACAAAGCATTCTGAAATTAACAACACCTTCTGACTTTTGGCCAGCTATTGCTATTGCAAAAATAGAAATAATGACTACCATCATAAATGGTTCCATTAGCTATTTATCTTTTGGGATTTTATATCAAAAAAAAACTATGCTCTTATCGTTAATAATAGGTATATTAACTCCCGTTAAAATATTTTTTAGTTTTATTTTTATATCTGTTTGGGGTTTGAAAGGGGCTGCTTACTCTGCTTTAATTATGGAGTGTGTACTATTAATATGGATTTTTATCAAAGCACAAGCTTTATACAAGTTACCCTTGGAATATTGGAAGATATTTATTATTATCATTTTTGGCTTTATTTTATTTTATTTATTGGGAACAGATAATTACTTGCACGAAGTAGTTGTTCTATATGTTATAGAGCACTTGATTTTCCCCTTGGTTAGTGTTTTAAATGACACATTGTTTCAGGATTGGAATCTCGGAAAAACTGCTAAAATTTTAAAGGAAAGGGAAGGGGATGCTATTTTATTATTTTTAAATGCTTTTTTTGCGCTCTCATTTTTAGCGTTGATGCCTTTTATTTTGAAATCTCGGTCTACAAATGCTATTCACAAATAATAAATTTGGCATAATTTTAAAAAACTCTTAAGTATTAAAGAAGACTAGTAATTTTTAGGGTTTATGTTTTAGTAGTGGCTCACTGAGGTAAACGGCAGTAATATCTGAGTTTTTTTGAGCTAGACCCATACCGTGTTGCGGGAAACCTCAACAATCCAGGTGAGTCCTCGCAAAGAGGTCCACTCCTGATAAGCCCGTAGTATCTGTGCTTTTACCGTTTCTGCGCTTCTGCCGTTTCTGTATAGCGCGTGCGCCAGGATTTTCTCGAAAGCTGTGTCCGCACCCACTACACCGATAGTGCTGCTTGCCGTTCCCGGTTTATCGTGCTTGCGCGTTCGCTCGCTGCGATACTGGTAACAGTTCATTTCGCTATCATGACCCTGCTCAACTCAGTGAGTTACTACCAAATTTATGTGTGGATTAATATCGCTATACTCAAAAAATTTCGCTGGGCTAAGTGAAAGAACAGTTGCAAATTTTATGCAGATAGCTAGCTCAATGCTTGATACTTTACAAATGAGAGGTCCAGATGAGCGTAGTTTGGTGCAAGTCGGTTCCGTTATCCTAGGTCACACTCGTTTAAGCATAATAGATTTATATACAGGCTCCCAGCCCATCTATAATGAGGATAAAACTGTTGCAGTGTTACTAAACGGTGAAATTTATAATTTTCATGAATTGAGATCTGAATTAGAAAAGGATGGTCATTGCTTTCAAACTGCTACGGATACTGAAGTCATTGTCCATCTTTATGAAAAGTATGGTGAAAGTGTTTTCTCCAAGCTTAATGGAATGTTTGCCATAGTAATTTATGATATTCGATTAAATATTTTGTTGGCGGCGCGAGATAGAGTAGGCGAAAAACCATTATTATATTGGGAATCAAATGGCATATTTGTGGTAGCTTCTGAAATTAAGGCACTTTTAAAAATACCAGATATAGAAAAAAGCATTGATATAAACGCCATCGCTTTATATCTTAGTAATATGTATATTCCTGCTCCAATAAGTATTTTTAAAAATATAAAAAAACTTCAGCCATCACATTATTTAAAAGTAGATGGCGAAACCTGTAAAATTAAAAAATATTGGAATCCTTCGGAGGGTATAGACTGGAATCTGAAAGAAAATGAGATTAATGAACAATTTCTAGAACTATTCGCAGATGCGGTTAAGATTCGTAGTTATTCAGATGTACCTTTTGGAGTTTTTCTTTCAGGGGGTATCGATTCAAGTGCTGTAACTGCGATTATGGCCAAGAATCATTCTGATGTTGTTAGAACCTTTACTGTAGGGTTTACAGAAGAAGTTGATGAGCGCCCTTATGCTCGGATGGTTGCAAATCAATATCAGACCGATCATACAGAATTACTAATTGATCAACGCGTTGAAGATGTTCTTGAAGAAGTACTCTCATATTTTGATGAGCCCTTCGGTGATTCTTCTGCTATTCCAACTTATCTAGTGTCACGAGAGGCACGTAAACATGTTAAAGTAATTTTAACTGGCGATGGAGGTGATGAACTTTTTGCTGGATATGGTTCTTATATTGATCAAAAATATCAAATTGGGGGTAAAGTTGGAAGTAGATTTTATAAAATTCTCAATCAATTTACTTTAAAATATTTTGGAAAAGGATTATTAGAAAATTGCTATCCAAAGGCAACTAATTATACTAAGGCGTTTGATCATTGGCGATGGGTTCGTACAATATTTAATGAAAAACAACTAAACTCTATTCTGTATAATCAATTTTTTTCTATTGAAGATTACTTTAGAAATCAACAATGGCTAAATACAAATAATAAAGATGCACTTTCAGCTTCTTACTCTTTTGATTTAAATTACTATTTGCCTGATGATTTATTGAAAAAAGTAGATATGTCATCTATGTTAGCTAGCCTTGAATGTCGCGCGCCATTTTTAGATTATCGATTAGTTGAATTCTCTTTAAAGATACCGCCACAGCTTAAAGTTAAAAATGATTGTCTTAAATACCTCCTAAAATCTAGTTTAAGCCGATCTCTTCCTAAAGAGATTTTACAGAGGCCCAAAATCGGTTTTGGAGCTCCAATTGAATCATGGCTTAAGAATTCTTTGAAAGATATGGTTTTGATGCTATTGGCCCCAGGTTGTAAGGCTGAATCTTATTTGGATCGCAAGGCGATTCAATATTATATTAATCTTTTATATAGTGATAAAGTAAGTGGTGAATATAGGCTTTCTCAAAAGGTTTGGCTTTTACTTATTTTAGAAATTTGGATGAGGAAATATCTCTAAGGTTTTTAGATTGATATTAAAAATTTAAATAAATTATGGAGATGAGATTGATGAAAAGTTTCCATATGAATATCTCGGTATCTAAATATTAGTTGTTTGTTAATTATCCTTGAAGGATCTTAAAATTTTAGGTGGGACTCAATAAGAGTGAGCGATTCAGGTATGAACTGTTATCATTGATACTGGACGCGCAAAATGGCAGAACAGGCAACAGCAAGCAATACCAAAAATGTCGGACCTGTAACAGGAGTTTCCGTGACTCTCTCAGTGTTTTAGTTCACGCGGAAGGCAAGTTTTGCGAACTTCTGGCCAGGAATGTGCTTTTCTGTGGGAGGTGCACCGAATTCTTGGCGCGTCGTGCAATACAGTGTTGTGTTTGGCTTAAGAAAGTCCCTGAATTTGCCGTCTTTAACTGAAAGACTCCACGTCACCCGAACGTACAATCAGTTAGAATTGGCTAAGACGGGTCGTTAGTATTTTGCCGGATGTATTATAGATTGGGTCTGGCTAGCGCTGTGTCGCCGTAGGCCTATTGAGGCCAGGGCCTACCCGCTGCGTTGCCTTCAGAGTCCCACATTCTTTCCATTAATACGGTAACCGTTTGGACGACTTCTGAGCGGTGTTCGAAAACGTGATTCCGTTTAGCCAACATCAATCTGCGGGTCGACGTGGTTTCACTCACTACTTTAAGGGTTTCAACAACACCCTGCCCCAATGCCTAAGTGGCTGCGTGCGGAAAATCCTCTCCTTTCCAAAAACCTTCAGATGCAGGAGGTCGCTTTGCGTTTCTTTCTTTACTACTACAATTTAAACTGCTCACTTAAGTGAGTCATTACCAAATTTCTTAAGTGTTTGGTCAAAATGAGTTTACCTACTGTTAGTGTTATTATCACTTGCTATAATTATGGAAAATATCTAAAGGGATGTTTAGATTCCGTCCTTAACCAAAGTTTTTCTAATTTTGAGATTATAATTGTTAATGATGGATCTATTGATAATACTGATGAAATTGTTGAAAATTTTCAAAGCCTTAGTAATATTAAATATATTAAGCAACCTAATAGGGGTCAGGCAATAGCAAAGAACGTTGGTATTCAAAATTCTTCTGGAGATTTTATTGCATTTTTAGATGCAGATGATGCGTGGGAAAAAGATAAGTTAAAAAAGCAACTGCCTCTTTTTGAAAAAAATAATATTGGAGTTGTTTACAGTCGAGCAATGTATGTTAATGATCAAGGTCAATCAATAAATAATGTAAAGACTACTGAAAAATATCTTATTCCAAAATCAGGCAAAGTAACAGAAAATTTATTTCTGGATAATTTTGTACCCTTTTCTTCATCAATTATTCGTAAAGATTGTTTTAAAAAATGCGGTATCTTCGACGTATCACTTCAAATGGGTATTGATTGGGATTTATGGCTGCGTATATCAACTGTTTATGAGTTTGATTTCGTAGACGAACCTCTTCTAATCTATCGTGTTGGACACGCAGGGCAGATGTCAAAGAATTTGGAGATACGACAACAGTGTTCTGATAAAATTATGAGTAATTTTTTAATGACGCATCGAAATCACCTTTCTATGTGGACTATACGCCGAGCTTTCTCTTTTACTTATAGTAATCGAGGTGAATATTATCGTAGAATAGATAAGAAAAAATCTAATTGCTTTTTTTTAAAATCAATTTTTCAAAACCCAGGAAATATAAATTCTTATAAAGGTTTATTAAAAAATTTACTAATTTATTAAATTTAGTGTTAATTTAATTATAAAATACACTTAATTGTAATGCAAAAATTAAATGAGAGTAATTTAGAATAAAATGTATTAGTTTATTCTTAAAAGCAAAGTTTCAAGTAGGGTAAGGCATTAGATCAAAATGAAGATCCAGATGAAAAAACGACCAGTTCGTCTGCATCTGAGTTGAATAGCTAATAAGAAATGGCCAAATCAATTATTTGAAAAATTTGATCAGAATTTGACTATGATAAGTCATTCAAATAACTAATCCACTGATGGGTACATAATGTGCGGGATTTGTGGATTTTATAAACAGTATAGCTCTATTCCTGAGGGAATGTTAGAGCGAATGAATAGCGCCCTTTTTCGGCGAGGGCCAGATGAAGAAGGTGTATTTCTAGATACAAATGTCGGATTAGCAATGAGGCGCCTTAGTATTATCGATTTGGCGAGTGGACGCCAGCCGATTAAAAACGAGGATGAAACAGTTTGGACAGTCTTTAATGGCGAGATTTACAATTATCGCAAGTTACGAAGCGAATTAGAAAGACGTGGACATCAATTTAGGACTAACACAGATACGGAAGTAATTGTTCATCTCTATGAAGAATATGGAGATAATTTAGTTGATCACCTGCAGGGTATGTTTGCCTTTGCATTGTGGGATGTATCTCGTAAGCGGGGTTTACTAGCTAGAGATCGGCTTGGTATTAAGCCTCTTTTTTATGCTCGGCATAACGATATATTGTTATTTGGGTCCGAAATTAAAGCTATTCTGACCACGAATTTGATTGAACGTGATCTCGATTATCAAGGTCTCGATGCTTTCTTTACGTTTACTTACATTCCCGCACCACTGACTATCTATCAGCATATTCGTAAACTTGAACCTGGTTATTTATTAACCTATGAAGCGGGAAAAATTGAAAAGCATCGTTATTGGGATGTCGATTTTTCAATTAATGATCTTAAAGAGAATGAATATAATTGGATAGAACGGTTTGATCACGAAATCGAAAAAGCTGTATGCTCGCATTTGGTTAGTGATGTACCATTAGGGGCTTTTCTTTCAGGCGGTATCGATAGTAGTTTAGTAGTATCTTGGATGAGTCAACATCTTAATGAGCCGGTTCAAACGTTTACTATGGGATTGGGGGGGGACGGTAATCCCTTGTTAGACGAACGACCATTGGCTAGATGCGTGGCACAGCAGTATGCTTGTGAATTTAATGAATATGAAGTGCAGCCTGATTTTCGTAAAATTGTGATTGATATTGTAGATGCGTTCGATGAGCCTTTTGCGGACGATTCTGTAATTCCTAGCTATTATGTTTCCCAGCTTACTAGCCAAAAAGTCAAAGTTGCTTTATCCGGCCTTGGAGGTGATGAGCTTTTTGCAGGTTACCAGCGTTATTCTGGAGTTTGGCTAAGCCAATATTATTCTCATTATATGCCTAAGCATTTGCATAGGGGGCTTATTCAGTCGATAATTCAGCGATTACCGGAACCTTCTAGTGGAGGAGATTGGGTCAATCATGCTAAACGCTTTTCAACATCTGTGTTGCAGTCTCCAGCCGAACGCTATTTAGGATTTATCTCAACTATTCCTCTTGCAGATCGCCTTAATTTATTTTCTTCATCTACCGCTCGAAATATCGATTTTCAGGCAACAGATCGACTAATAACTGATCTATTTAATGGTTGTGAGGCACCAGATGATTTAGGTAAAGCTCTTTATGTAGACATTAAAACCTATCTACCGGAAGATATTCTTGCATTGTCAGATCGTTTGAGCATGTGGCACTCTCTTGAGGTTCGAGTACCATTGGTGGACCATCATTTAGTAGAATTAAGTGCACAACTTCCCTCACGTTATAAGTTAAATTGGCATCATAAAAAAATTCTATTGAAAAAGATTGCAGCTCGGTATTTACCTCCTGAAGTACTGAATCATCGTAAACAAGGTTTTGAGGCACCTATGGCATTTTGGCTTCGGACAGATTTAGCAGATTATGCAAGAGAGATATTAGGTGAAACACGACTAGGCCAAACCGGTATATTTAATCAAAATTATATTTCCTCTAAATTGGAAGAACATATGTCGGGTCGCCATAAAAATAACAAATTATTATTTTCCCTAATAATGTTTCAAGAATGGTACGAACGACACATCGCGTAATCGCAAAAAATTCTAATAAAAAAAGGAATTGCTAGTGTTATTAGAAGCAGGTTTTTGGATTTGTTTCGGATTAGTTTTCTATGTCTATGTAGGATATCCGATGTTGGTTTTAATTATAGGTCAACTGATATTTCGAGATGTACTTAAAACCGATACTTATCCTGAAGTCACCATAGTAATAGCTGCTTTTAATGAGGAGCAGGATATCAAGCAGACAGTACTTAATAAAATTTTACAAGATTATCCCCATGACCGTTTGAAGGTGATAGTGATTTCTGATGGTTCAACTGATCGAACTGATCAAATAGTTCAAGAGTTAATAGAGCGATATGGTGACCGAGTCAGTCTCTTACGTCAGGAGCCTCGCCAAGGAAAAACTCAAGCACTGAATATGGCAGTAACTCATGCTACTGGGGAAATTTTAGTTTTTTCAGACGCCAACTCAATGTATGCGCCGGATGCAGTTCGAAAGCTAGTTCGTGGTTTTGCAGATCCCGAAGTTGGTTATATTACAGGACATCTGATTTATACAAATCCCTTAGGCTCTGTTCTTAGCGAAGGCTCAGGTATTTACATGAAGTATGAAAGTCTGGTGCGTAAAATGGAAACGCGCTTGTACTCGGTGATCGGTGTCAATGGGGGAATAGATGCTATTCGTTGTGGACTTTATACTCCTATGGGTGCTGATCAGTTACCTGATTTTGTTTTACCTTTGAATGTAGTTGAACAAAATAAGCGTGTTGTGTATGAGCCGGATGCAAAACTCTATGAACCGGCTTTGGCTTTAGAAGTTGATGAATTTCGCATGCGTGTTCGGGTATCGCTGCGAGCAATTTGGGCATTGTATGATAAACGCAACCTCCTTAATCCATTTCGTAATCTAATGTTTTCATGGCAACTCTTTTCTCATAAAGTCCTTCGTTATGGTGCGTTCATTCCTCTTATAGGGGTACTTATTTTTAATATATTTATAGTTAATAAGAATCTATTTTATTTTACTTTTTTTTGGCTGCAATTACTGTCCTATAGCTTCGCAGCATTGGGTCCTCTACTCTCTAGAATATCGACGATATCTTCAAACCTACTGATGCCTTATTATTTTGTAGTTCTTAACTTAGCTAGTGCGGTTGCTTGTTGGAAATTTCTTAATGGTCAAAAAATGGTGATTTGGAAACCAAGGGTGGGGAATTGAGGCCATTATTATGCCAATAAAGGTTATGTATTTAATCGATTACTATGGAAATCCATATGCTGGAACAGAAGGTCAATTATTACAGCTGATCCAATACCTTGATCGCACTCGTTATGAACCAACTATGGCAGTACTACGTGACAGCGAATATATTCAAAAAAATATGTTTCCTTGCCCAGTAAGTGTTCTGAGTATTTCTAATTTAGCGAGTATTAATTCAGTTAAAAAATTTGTGTGTTTTGCTCTAAAATTGCGTAGACAGGGGTACAAGTTAATACATTGTTACTTCAACGATTCTTCCTTGATTGCTCCTTTTTTCATGTGGCTATTAGGGATTCATGTAATTGTATCCAGACGAGATATGGGATTTTGGTATACATTTTATAATTTAGCAATACTTAGATTTTTATCAATATTTGTTGATTGTTATGTAACTAACAGTCAGGCTGTTAAATATCTTATAAGTCAACGTGAATGGATTCCTCAAAGAAAAATTACTGTCATTTATAATGGTTATATACCGCTTAACGAAAAATCTCAGATTGATACGTCAATAGAACTTCTTAAACTTCCCAGTGATGCGCCAATCGTAGGGATCGTAGCTAATTTGCGAGCTATAAAACGCTTGGATACTTTACTAGAGGCTTTTGCCTTAGTTAACAAACATCGCCCTGATGCTTACTTGGTGATTGTCGGTGATAAGAATTCTGTAGAGGCCACAAAAATTTTAGCAAAATTAACATCCTTAATTCATCGTTTAGGGATTGGTGAACGAGTTATCTTTACTGGTAGAGTTGAAGATCCAAAGTTATATATTAGACAATTTACAGTTTCTGTGCTCTGCTCTGATTCAGAAGGTTTTTCCAATTCTATTATTGAGTATATGCAAGCTGGTTGCCCAACTGTTTGTACTAATACCGGGGGAAATAGCGAATTGATAAAAGATGGTTTTAATGGTTTTCTAGTTCCGGTTGGGGATTTTAATACTTTAGCTAAGCGTGTGATTCAATTGCTTTCAGATAAAATTCTTGCTTGTCAACTAGGAGAAGCTGGTTACGAGACCGTTATTAAATTTACCCATGTTCGTATGATTAAGGAACAAATGGATTGTTACGATAAGCTGCTTTCCCATAGGAGATGGGATTGCAGGTTCGCTCGATAGGGGAAATTCTAAAATGTTTGATTGGTTATCTAAATATATATTTTACCCTATCTGGGAAATTAAAGATGGTGCTCATCGTCTAAAATATTTGAGGGAATTAACTGATAGTCAATGGTGGAATGTTGAGCAACTCCGTCAAAAACAATGGATACAACTATGTACGATGGTTAAGTATGCTTATGATCACTGCTCTTATTATCGTTCGTCATATGAAAAGATAGGGTTTGATGGAGTGCTTTCTAGTTGGGAAGATTTCTATAGTCTTCCATTACTAACTAAAAGCGATATTCGAGAGAATGCTGAGAAAATTTTGTCGGATCGGTTTATAAAAAGCAATCTAATAAAAGCGAAAACTGGTGGCTCTACTGGCCATGCTCTTACAGTTTATTTTGATCAAAAGTGCCAGGAAATGCGCAATGCTGCTGCTATGCGTAGTGATCGTTGGGCTGGCTGGGATATGGGAATGAAAGTTGCGGCAGTTTGGGGCAATCCTCCCGTGGCTGATACCTTTAAAAAAAAGATCCGTAACATTTTTCTTGACCGCTTTCTATATTTAGATACGATGCATATTAATGAAGCGAATATTCTAGATTTTATAAATAATTGGCGTAGTGAAAACCCCAAAATTTTATTTGGGCATGCACATTCTATTTATATATTAGCAACTTATTTAAAACGACTAGACATTAAAGATTTTCGGCCACAAGGAATTATTGCAACATCCATGATGTTACTTGAGCCAGAGCGTCGGGTTATAGAATCTGTATTTGATTGTTATGTTACGAATCGCTATGGTTGCGAAGAAGTAGGTTTAATTGCTTGTGAATGTGAAAAACATTCTGGATTGCACTTGAATATCGATCACTTAGTCGTTGAGCTTCTAAAAGATGATGGCTCTGCTGCTCTTTCGGGTGAAGAAGCGAATATTGTTGTGACTGATTTGATTAATTATGGAATGCCTCTAATTCGTTATAGCATTGAAGATAAAGGGGTTATAAGTAATCAGGTATGTTCTTGTGGCCGTGGATTACCGCTTGTAGATCGGATTGTTGGACGTCAAGCAGATTTTCTAAAAAGACTAGATGGATCTTTGGTAGCTGGTATTTCTTTGATTGAGAGAACTTTGACGGCTATACCAGGACTTGCAGAAATGCAATTAATTCAGGATGAACTTGAAAGAATTTGTGTTAAGGTAGTTAAGGATAGTTACTTCAATGAGACGAGCGAAAGTGATTTGCGTAGAGAGTTACAATTAGTTTTTGGTAAGCAAATGCAAATCGAAATAAATTTTGTTTCAGCTTTAAGTCAAACTGTTGCAGGTAAACATCGTTTTGTTATTAATAATATTAAATAACGTTAGTTAGTATAAGCTTGCTCTCTATTAAGTTCCTCCTAAAGATTTATCTAAACTGTTTTTTGGATATGCATAGGTGAATCCATTCTGTTTCCACTTTTCTGCTATTTTTCATAAAATTTCATCATTTCATATCCACTATAAATAAGAAAAAGTTATTTTCATCTGTTGGATTCGCCTTTAATAGATTGCATTACAAAGACTTTTCACAGTAGGGCAGTCGTTGTTGAAAAGTCTTTTATGGCATCAATGATTATGTTCCTCGTTTTTTCTATTCCCTGGCTATTTAAGTCCACCTCAGTTATAGGGCTATTGCTATTTTTCTAATAAAATTATCCGATTATCGTAGGCAATATTTATCTAAGAAGTTACTATAATTTATTCCTGCATATTTGAACGTACTCCTATACCATTCTCTATCATTCGCATTATGGATTTAGAATAAATATCTGCTTTATATTATTGAAGTACAGTTCTTTATATTGCAGAGATTTTATGCTCTAAATCAGAGTCACAAGATTTGTACTTAGCGCTAATTTAAGATACTACGAGGTTAATAGGGTGAGAGTACTGTACTTGTTTCAAGATGAATATCCTTGGGATATAAGAGTTGAAAAAATTGTAATGAGCCTTGATCTTGCAGGAATACCAACAACTATCGTTTCTCGTAACCGCCAAGGGCTGCCTCGTGAAGAAAAGCTCTTTCCTAATGTAACAGTTCGTCGCCTGCCAAAAGGGTTAAGTTCTATAGATAGAAATATCTTAAATTTTCCTGCTTTTTTCTCACCAATTTGGCTAAAAGAGTTGGAAAAATCTATTAAAAAGGACATGCCCGATGTCCTCATTGTAAGAGATTTGCCGTTAAGTCCTACAGCATACTATGTCGGCAAGAAACACAAAATTCCAGTTATTATGGACATGGCGGAAAATTATCCAGCCATGATCCAAGATACTTGGAAATTTCAGGGACCAAATTTTATAGATTATATAATACGTAATCCTAATCTACTAAAGAAGTTAGAAGAATGGATTGTGCCTAAAATGGATGGTATATGGGTAGTTTCAGCTGCTAGCAAAAAGCGTGTTTACAAACTGACAGGTCGGGAGGAAAAGATTTGGATTGTAGGAAATACGCCTTATCTTAGGAAAGAACAAGAAATTGAATTACATCCTTATGCAAAAAAAATTAAAGAAAATAGTGCACTTTGTCTTTTGTATGTTGGAGGCCTTGAAAAAACTAGAGGTCTTCAAACTGTCTTATTTGCTTTGCCTTTAATTATCGAAAAATTAAAAAAAGAGGTTCATTTCTTAATAGTAGGGCAAGGAAAATCTGTTAATGATTTGAAAAATTTGGTCACTGAATTAAAGCTAGAAAATTATGTCGAATTTTCTGGGTGGATCGATCAAAAATATGTACCAGGAATTATTTCTTCATCGGATATTTGTTTAATTCCTCATTATGTTACTGACCATACAAATACTACTATTCCTAACAAGATATATGATTACTTAGCTCAAGGAAAACCAGTTGTAGCCAGCAATGCTCAAGCCTTACGTGATATTGTTGAAGAGTTTGGGTGTGGTAGAATTTATGATGATCATGATTCTGAAGGATTAGCTAACATAATAGTGGAGTTAGATAACGAAGATTTAAGAAACGTTTTGGGGAATGTAGGACGTACAGCGGTTATAAAAAAATACAATTGGCAAGTTGACGAAAAAGTTGTTTTTGAATCTCTCGAACAAATAGTTAAGGTAAAAAACTTGCATTAACCTGTTCCTCCTGCCTTAGGCGCTATCTGAAGCAGTATGGCATCACCCGGAACAGTAAGCAGCGCTACTGGTGTGGGGCCTGCGGGTGCTTGGATAGCCCGAGAGCGACGGTAGCAGAGCAGCTTGTAGGGATTAAGCCAAGCGCTGGGCATGTCGCGC
>DDTZ01000176.1 GCA_002344565.1 Bdellovibrionaceae bacterium UBA2351
GGTTTCACTGACTGGTTAGTAAATGAAGAAAAAAATATCAGTGATTCGAACTGTATGAGCGGAATTAAAACCAATCAGACGATCTATTCGATGGTTAAGATCACAGGCGACACTATCCAACTAGGTGAAGAAGATAAAGATAAGATCCATGACGGAACAACTCCAGAGAAACGCCACAATACTCCAGGCGCGATTTTTAAACGAGAATAAATAAAAAAGTCAGCTGCTGACATTTTGTAATGCGCCGCTAAGAAGAGGGTACCCTCAAATTAAAAACCCGGTGGGACTCACCGGGTTTTTTTGTTTTTGGCTTATTCGAATGTTCTAGTTCTGCGCTGAGATGGGGCTCCATCACGGCGGGGAGGTGGCATTGAACCGCCGCTGCGTGGGCGACGACTGAAACCGCCGCGCTCTGAGCGACCTTCACTGCGCTCGCTACGTTCTGAACGCTCTGGACGTTCTTCGCTGCGATCGCGATCACGGAATGAAGTCGGAGCTTCTTCGCCGCGTTTTGCAAAACGATCTTTCGCAAAGTGAATCGAGTTCGATCGTTCACGACGACGGTCACCGCGCATGAAGCCTGGGCGTGAATCCGTACGAGGACCACGGCTACCATAGCTGCCGGCTTTAAAGTTAGGATCCATTTCGCGAGGAATACGGCCATTCAAGAAATCGAACGGAACTTCATAATCCGCCGCAGAGGCATCTACTTTAGATGCCAAGACTCTAAAGATTAACTCTTCTTTAGTTAATTCATTCAATGCTTGGAATTCAGCAGAAACTTTGAAGTTTTCTTTTAATGACTCTTTTAAGCCACCTTTAAGATTCAAGATTGTTTCACTCGCAGTTTTAAGTTTGTGAGTTAAAACTTCTGCTAATGTAGGGATGTTGCCTTTGATTAGGTTAGCTTTTGTTTTTTGCTGAACTGTTTTTAACAATGATAACTCACGTGGAGAAACCAACGTATAAGAAAAGCCAGTTTTACCATTACGACCTGTACGGCCGATACGGTGAACATAAGACTCAACATCCCAAGGAAGCGAGTAGTTCACTACGTGAGTTAAATCAGAGATATCCAAGCCACGTGCGGCAACGTCAGTAGCCACGATCACTTTAACATCTTTGTTTTTGAAACGTTTTAATGTCCATTCACGCTCTTTTTGGCTCTTATCACCGTGAAGAGATTCAACGTGATAACCTTTTTTATTTAATTCTTGTTCGATTTGCGCACATTTCATTTTAGTGTCGCAGAAAATGATTCCGTAGAAATCATTTAAAGCATCTAACAAATGAGTTAACGCTTTTAATTTCAAATCTTCTTTTACTGTGAAGTAAAGCTGAGTGATTTGCTCTGATAAGTTACCTTTTCTCTGAACTTCAACCAGTGTTGGGTCATTTAGGTATAAGCTTGTGATTTTTTTGATCGCAGGACTCATCGTCGCAGAGAATAACCAAGTTTTGCAGCCAGCGCGACGTTGTTTAGAACCTTTCTCTTCGCCTTCTTGTTTTTCGGCATGAGTTTGTTCTAAGATTTCTTCTAAAGAATCACGGAAACCCATAGAGATCATTTCATCAGCTTCATCCAGAACTAAAGTTTTTAATTCACGAATATGGAATACACCTTGATCTAATAAATCTATCAAACGACCTGGCGTTGCCACAATAACGTGAGCGCCACGTCTGACTTCGTCGATTTGAGTGCGGTAGCTTGAACCACCGTAAATCGCTGCCACTTTCATTTTTTTGAACGTAGAAAGCGTCTTTAATTGCTCAACAATTTGTAATGCTAATTCGCGAGTTGGGCTTAGGATCAAAGCTTGTGGAACTTTCTTGGACATATCCAATTGCTCGATCATTGGTAGACCGAACGCCGCTGTTTTACCAGTGCCTGTTGCCGCTAAACCGATAAAATCGCCTTCATGTTTTAATAATATTGGGATTGCTTTTGTTTGAATTTCCGTCGGAGCAACGAAACCAATGCCTTCCAAATGTGTGATCAGCTCAGGCGATAAGCCTAAGTCTTCGAACGAACTCATAGTACCTCTTTCGAACAAGTCGCAACCTGTTCTATGTGTCGAGGGCATCTGAGTCGGCTTCACTATGTAACGTTTCAAACGCTCTCGTTTATTTAGTAGAGCGCAATCTACAGTAAATACCGGGAAATTCCCAGTTATAAAATAATTTTGTCTTTTTTATCGGGTAAAATTGAGAAAATACAGCCTTTAGAAGCCGAAACCGACGCTAAAGATGCCAAAAACATCCCCGGCACCGTTGAATTGCCCAGGATTAGACGTCGCTGTAACTATAAGTTTATAGGTTAGGCGGTTGCTTTTGCCGGCGATCCCCGTACTTAAATCGAAGTAATTTTGTAAGTTTTCCACGCTCAAAACCGTGTAGCCAATTTGATTTTCCCATAAGAAGTCGTTGCTAATCTTGAACGTTTTGTTGAACGCGAAGTATTTTGACTTAGTTTCAGTGCCTTCCCAGTTTGATTCGAGTTCATGAATCACAAGGTAATCGAATACATCTAATTTAAGGCTTGTCGTATTACCATCGCGAACGCGACTTTTGAAGTATTGGTTTAAAGAGTAACCAATCGTTAGATTCACGTCTTTGTTAAATTCTAGTTTAAGCTCGAACGGAATTTTAATCAATATATGGTTGTCCTGCCCCTCATAACTTACATTAGAACCCCATAGTCCTAGGCGGAACTGAGGCCCGATATTCATAAACAATGAGGTTTGTAGACTTGGGTCTTTGTTTGTTTGGCTTAAACCGTGTTGAACAAAATGCGATAAAATGGAAGCCGAACCTTCTGTTTGATTTTCACCCTTATTGTCTCGATTTGTTTGTGCGTGAACCGATGCTGATGATAAAAAAATAACAAATAGTGCTAGAGTTAAAACATTGAAGGTGCTATTGCTAGACCGCATAGAAAGGTTCATGGCTTGATTATTTATCAAAATAGTCGAGTTTAAAAGAGAAAAATGAACAAAGAGAATAACAATCCCTCAAATCCTCAGACTATAGTACCAACTTCCACGCCACTGTCCGGTTTGGATACGCCAACGGCATTGAAAACTAAAGTTTCTGATTTAACTTTTGTAGCATTCGATACAGAAACTTCGGGTGCATTTCCCATCAAGGAAGACATTGTGGAGTTTGGCGCCGTCAAATGGCAGGGTGGGAAAGAAGTCGATCGCATCGAATTTTTATTCAAGCCTCGTCGACCGATGACGGATTTTATAATTGGTATTCACGGTATCACGAATGAAATGGTCGCTAACTCGCCGTTAATCGGGAATCATCTGCAAGAAATTAAAACTTTTATGTCAGATGCTATCCCAGTAGCTCATCACGCACCATTTGATATGGGATTCATATCTGTAGAATTTGAGCGCGCACGTATGAAGTCACTTCATTTGCCTGTGTTATGCACAAGTTTGATATCTAGAAAGTTAATTCCAGAAACTATCGATCACAAATTGCAAACATTGGTTAAGCATTTTCAATTTAACAGTTTGGCAGCACATCGCGCGTATGAAGATGCGCGGTCGTGTATGATGGTATTTAACAAATGCCTAGAACGAATGAGTCCAAATGCGACCTTAGAAGACGTGATTGCTGTTCAAGGCAAGCGTTTAGTTTGGGACAATTTCTTTTTGCTGAACCATAAGAATTCAGATGTTAAAACTCTTATCCAGGCCGTCGAGGCGGATAAATTAGTTCTGCTTCGTTACTCTAAAGGCGAAAAGAAGAACGAAACTCGTAAGCTTTTGCCTCAGGGCGTGGTTAGATCTCCAGACGGTGATTACCTACAAGCCGTAGATGTTGACGATAAAGAACAGAAATCAAAGAGATATAAATTAGAATATATCTCTGACGTCCATATTGAATACACTTAGTTAGCTACAGGAGTATTCGCGATTTCTTGTCCGCGAGTATTCTCTAGCTGAGAAACTTTCTCAGGATGGATAAACAGAATGAAACCTTTTGGTAACATCGCATCCACCTGAATAGATTTCCTAATATCAGGGTTTAAATCTACTAATTCTTCTTTAGAAATCGAACCCATTTTAAAAATTTTCGACGGTTTCAGGCGACGAGTTAATTTATAAGGCTGAAATTCGATTGTCGCATGACGATCAATACTTGCCCAAAGGTCATTAGAGTACATTTCTACATACAAAGCCGCCAAAAATTCGGAATAAAAATTTTCCGATGCGAAACTAAATTGACGAGACTGGAAATCGTTGATGATTTTTACGATGTTTTTAGTTTTCAATTTCTTGACCGCTTTTTTAATTCCGCCCGGTCCATGATTATACGCCGTAATTGCTAAAGGCCATGATTTAAACATGATCATGTAATTTTCTTTCATTAGCTCAGCCGCTGCTTCGGTGGATTTTAATGGTGAACGGCGTTCATCAATATGATCGTTAATAACTAAAAATTTCTTTCCTGTTCCATCCATAAACTGCCATAAACCTGCAGCGCCGACTTTACTTGTAGCGAGTTTATTGAAACTACTTTCAACTAGAGGCAAACGCGCGATCTCTTTAGGTAGTCCATGTTCTTGAAAGATTCGCTCCATATGGGGCATGTAGCGATTAGAAATTGATAGACCTTTCGAAAAGAAGTCTTTCTGGCCCGTTTGAACACGAACGCGATCCGCAGCTCTGCGAACGTTTTTAACTAGTGACCCAGGAAGCGTTTGTAATTGATCCACCCATTGCTTTTCGCGTTCTGTAAGCTCTGGAAGATCCTTCTTTTTTAGCTTTTTAGCTAAAGTTCGTAATTCACTACGAACTACACTTAAACGAATGCGTGTTTCTTTGTCGGCTTTCTCTGGATTAATCCATGGAAAACGTTGCGGACGATTCAAAATTTCAGAAATATTATAAATTTCGTACTGAATCCAAGGAAAGTCCATATGATGGATGATCTTATTGGTAGAATCATATTTAGAGTATACCTCAAACCAAAAGCCCACACGTTGTTCTAATCCTTCAGGAACAGCAAAATCAGGATCAATTAGATTTTTTGGATCCTTTAATATATCTTCTTTTAAAAGAGTAGTTGAGGTTCCAGAGTCTTGAACTGTAGGAATTGGAGTCACTTCGAAGAGCGCCGTTTCGGAGTCTACATATGAAGAATTTTCAATGACAACAGCTAAAAACAAGCCTAAAACAAGAAAAATTGCATACTGAGACTTATTCGACTTATAATTTTTATTCATACAGAATCATAGAGCAACCAATATGCCAGAATTTAAACGTGTACTAGCCATAGAAACCAGTTGTGACGATACGTCCGTGGCTGTCATTAATTCAGACAATCATGTATTAAGTATGATGGCAGCCAATCAGGACAAGGATCACGCATTGTACGGTGGCATCGTTCCAGAGATCGCCAGTCGTAACCATACATTCACGCTATTGCCGCTTGTGCGGCAGGTTTTAAGCCAAGCTAATATGGCCTTAGAGGATATCGATGGGATTGCCGTTACGAATAGGCCGGGCCTAATTGGTGCTCTGATTGTGGGTTTGACCTCCGCTAAAAGCTTGGCGATGTCTTTAAATATACCATTTATTGGTGTGAACCATCTAGAAGGTCATCTATTGGCTCCCTTTTTAAAAGACCCAACCTATGCACCTCCTGAGAATTTTAATTATCCATTCTTAGCATTAGCCGTAAGCGGCGGGCACACCAGTTTATACCTTGTGCATGATTTAGGAAAATACGAAATTATTGGTCGTACAAAAGATGATGCTGCCGGGGAAGCTTTCGATAAGTTTGCAAAGATTCTTGGATTTGAATTCCCAGGGGGAGTAAAAATTGATCGCTTGTCGCAAACGGGTGATCCTAAGTTTGTCGATTTTCCTCGTGGTTTAATTGATGAAAAAACATTAGACATGAGCTTCTCAGGTTTGAAGTCATCGGGCCTTAGATATGCACAATCAATTACCGATGAGTTTAAAAACCAAAATATCAATTCGATCTGCGCTTCGTTTCAAGAAGCGATCGTTGACACATTGGTAACCAAATTAAATTTAGCGTTTAAAAAATATAAAGTGAAAAATGTAGTATTAACCGGCGGAGTCAGCGCAAATTCTCGTTTACGTGCGAAGACTCACGAATGGGCGTCGCGACGTGGAATTACGCTAGCGATCCCACCACTGCGCTATTGTACGGACAACGCAGCGATGATTGGTATCGCAGGGATACAGCGTCTAAATCGTGGTGAGCGATCTGATATGGAAACAGGTCCAAAACCCGACTACTTAAAATCCGATTTTGTGAACGAGTATTAAATGACAGTCAAAGAACGTTTAGATCTATTTTTTTCAAAATTTCCGGTTGAGGCTAAAAAAGCCTTAGGGCAAAACTTTCTGGTTTCTGATTACGCCGTCAAAGAGATGATTTCGTGCCTGAAAGAACAATCATTTGAAAGCATAGTAGAGATTGGTCCGGGTCCCGGTGCCTTAACCGACGTATTGAAAACATTAGATACCGAATTAACAGTATTGGAGCTGGATAATTTTTTTCACGAATACTGGGTAGGCCAAGGCTTACAAGCTATTCATACCGATGCCTTACAGTGGGACTGGAAAACAGAAATCAAAGATCCATCTAAAACAGTTTTGATTAGCAATCTTCCGTATCAAATTTCGTCGGCGATAGTGATTGACCGATCAATGGATGAAGTTCCGTTGAATGCTATGATTTTAATGTTTCAAAAAGAAGTAGCGCAGAAAATTCGAATGAAATCAAAAACGTCTGAGTTTGGTTTGCTCAGCGTGATTGCTCAGGTATTCTGGACTATTGAGACCGTTTGTGATTTAAGTCCGCGCGATTTTTTGCCAGCGCCTAAAGTGGCTAGTCGAGTACTATCGTTCAAAACAAAGCCAAACTCTATTCAAGATAAGAGAGCCTTTTTGACGTTTTGCAAAGCTGGGTTTGCGCAAAAGCGAAAACTGTTAAAAAAGAACTTATTGACCC
>DDTZ01000167.1:0-3798 GCA_002344565.1 Bdellovibrionaceae bacterium UBA2351
TTGATTTACCTAAAATAGCTTCAACACCCAAATCAACTAACGGGATACCCGTTGCTTTAGCAATAAACGGCACTGACCGCGAACTTCTTGGATTTGCTTCAAGAACATAGATTACGTCATTCTTGATCGCCATCTGCAAGTTCATAAATCCAATGATCTTAATTTCCTCTGCCAGAATACGCGAAAGCTCTTCGATTTTCTCACATGTCGAGTCCTTCAAACGTTGCGGCGGAATGACGCCCATACTATCACCCGAGTGAACACCCGCCGCTTCAATATGCTCGATAATACCGCCCACAAGCATCCAGTCTTTACCGCGAACGATATCCACATCGACTTCAAGTGCGCCTTCTAGAAACTGATCCATCAAGCAAGGTTTCTCGTCAGAGATAAAATCTTTATGGCGCTCGAAATAGGATTTTAGTTCTTCTGGATTTTCTAAAACTTCCATGCGTCGGCCACCCAAGACAAAACTTGGACGACAAATCATTGGGAAACCTACATCATTTTGAACTTCTAGCGCTTGTGAATAACTTCCAACCATCGCCGATTTTGGAATCTGCAAACCAATCTTCTTACAAATATCGCTAAATAAACCACGATCTTCCGCAAGATCAATTGTTTCCATAGATGATCCAAGCAAATTAAAACCATTCTTTATAAGTTTGCTTGTAATATTAATGGGAGTCTGCCCGCCCAATTGAGAAATAAATCCTTGTGCGCCCGTGGCTCTTAAAACCTCAGACACACATTCAGCCGTCAACGGCTCAAAGAATAACAAATCTGAAGTATCATAGTCCGTTGATACAGTTTCAGGATTAGAGTTGATCATAATCACAGGTGTATTATTTCGCTGAATAGCCTTTACCCCGCGAACGCAGCTATAATCAAATTCAATTCCTTGACCAATTCTATTGGGACCACTGCCGATAACTGCCACTGGTTTATTAAACGTCGGTAGTTCCGATTTTGTCGACCAGTACGAAGAGTATAAATACGGAGTATTTGATTCAAATTCAGCAGCACAGGTATCAACGCGGCTGTATTTAGGATGCATATCCCATTTATTTCTAAGTGCCAAAATATCTGCGTCTTTACGCCCCACAAGCTTAGCAATACGTGCATCCGAAAAGCCCATACGTTTGGCTTCTAGTAAAATACGATAGGAATCCTCTTTTTTATTTTCATCAAATTTAAATTCTTTGCTGAATCGTTTTTCGAAGGTAACGATTTCTTGAATTTGCTCCAAGAACCACGGATTAATTTGAGTTAAGTCTTGAACTTCTTCAATTGTCTTTCCATCACGGAAAATCTGAAACACAGCCCAGATTCGTTGAGAATTTGGGTACGATAATTGTTCCGACGTGTACGCTACATCAGGAATTCCTTCCGGATGAAACTCGAGCGACAACAATGACTTCATCAAAGATTCTTTGAACGTACGTCCGATACCCATGACTTCACCGACACTCTTCATTTGTGTCGTTAATAGGTCTTTAGATCCCTGGAATTTTTCAAATGCAAATCTAGGAATTTTAGTAACTACATAATCTAGTGCCGGCTCGTAACTTGATGGTGTTGATCGAGTGATATCATTTTTTAATTCATCTAATGAATATCCGATAGCCAACAAAGCAGCGATCTTAGCAATTGGGAACCCCGTCGCTTTACTCGCCAGTGCCGACGAACGACTTACCCGTGGGTTCATTTCGATAACCACGCGCTGACCAGTGACAGGATCAACCGCAAACTGAACATTTGCGCCACCCGTTTGAATACCAACTAAATTGATGATCTTGTAGGCTTCATCACGCATTTCTTGATACTGTTGATCCGTCAATGTCATCTGTGGAGCTACGGTAATACTATCGCCCGTATGGACACCACATGGATCTACATTTTCAATATTACATACAACGACAAACGTTCCTTTGTGGTCACGCATGACTTCAAGTTCAAATTCTTTCCAACCAATGATGCTCTCTTCAACAAGCACTTCACTCGTCGGTGACTCGTGCAGAGCTTGAATGATCATGGATCGATATTCTTCAGGAGAGTAGGCGATACCGCCACCGCCGCCGCCCAATGTATAATTGGGACGCAAGATTAAAGGGTAACCGAGTTCGGTTGCGACTTCTAAACCGTACTCATACGTACGAACTAAAAAACTACGTGGGTATTTTGCACCCACTTTATCTAAAATTCCGCGGAAAAGTTCGCGGTCCTCAGCGGCCTTAATTACATCTGGAGTCGCACCAAGAAGCTCGACATTCCATTTTTTAAGAATGCCTTTTTCATGTAGTTCAAGAGCTAGGTTCAAAGCGGTCTGCCCACCTAGCGTGGGAATGATCGCCTGCGGTCTTTCTTTTTCTAGAATCTTTTCGACGAATTCAGCTTTCAGTGGCTCGATATAGGTTTTCGTCGCAATCTCGGGGTCGGTCATGATCGTCGCGGGATTTGAATTTACCAACACGACTTCGATGCCTTCTTTCATTATCGCTTTGCAGGCTTGTGTTCCTGAATAATCAAATTCGCATGCTTGCCCAATAACGATGGGACCACTTCCTAAGATCAATACTTTCTTTAGATTGGTCTTTTTTGGCATCTTTCTTTTCCTCGCTTTAAGCTAAAACCTCTTGAGAATAAATCATCTCGGGTTTTACGTGTTTGTATTGTTCAAACTTGTATCGCATCTTCATTAAACGAAATATAAAACTTTCTGGATCCAAATCCGTATTTTTACGGAATTTCTTTACTTCAGTTAGAATAATTTTCTTAACAGAATAGGGATGGAAGCAAAATCCTTTTAAAAAGCGCCACTGCCCATCCAATTGAATCAAGCGAGCTTCAAAAATTTCTTCTTCATTAAATCCGAATAAAACGTTGGAATCTTTAACGACGATTTTATTGTTTTTGATAATGTCTTTGATATAAACGTCTTTACCTTTAATTTTGTTAAATTCAAAAAGAGAATGAACATTTTTTTTCAGCACAGCTAGCATCAATAGTTCAGATTCATCAAAACGAAGCTCACGTACCAATAGACATGCCTCTAATGGCGTCTGTCCAAAATTAGATAATTTTCGAGAGAAAAAATACCAATCGAAAAACTGATTCATGCGAAGTTCGTAATGATCATTTCTATCCTGGTCCATGACTGCGTGATCAAAAAATTCTTTTTTTGCCTTTTCTAACTCTTCGGTAAACTCACGACCCGCGAAATGATTTAAAATCTTTTCTATTAACTTTTCTACTTCGTTCATAGTCCCTTACTCCGTTCACATCCCAGCCGCTACTTGGCCAGTTAAAAATTAGAATTTATAATTGGCCACCATCTCATCAAAGAAAAATCCAAACAGGCCTTGAGCTTCATGTGGACCAGGACAGGCTTCAGGATGGTACTGAATGCCTAAGATATTTTTCTCTTTTGAATATATCCCAGCGACGCTTTGATCATTCAAATTCGTGTGGGTGATTTTAACATCGCTCGGTAGTGTTTTCGGATCGACAGCATAACCATGATTCTGACTAGACACATAGATCCGATCGATCACTTCGTCTTTGATCGGATGGTTGCTGCCACGATGACCGAATTTCAATTTATAGGTTTTCGCACCCAATGCTAAGCACAGAATTTGATGCCCCATACAGATGCCATAAATCGGACGCTTACCAATAAAACTACGAGTTGTGTCTGCTGCAATCTTAACATCGGCAGGGTCGCCTGGTCCGTTAGTTAATAAAATCGCTTGCGGGTTATAGGCGTTTATTTCCTCGACTGACGAACGGCTATTGAAA
>DDTZ01000167.1:4017-4961 GCA_002344565.1 Bdellovibrionaceae bacterium UBA2351
CAATCGCACCCCAAGGAGTTCCCCCGCCCCGCAGACGCATCGTCAATTCACGCGTATCAACCCCAGACAACATTGGCACTTTGTATTTTTTTAGTTGATCCACCCAAGTATTTTCGCGATTGGATTGCTGGATTTCTAGTGCGATGAAACCTTGAATGTGAATANNTCGACTGACGAACGGCTATTGAAAATTTTAATTTCCTTCGCATACTTTTGCGCCAGTCTGACTATATTTTGCTTAGTTCCCAAATCAAGAATAGCGACTTTCGGACCCGATGCATTTTCACCTTTAACGATTTCACCGTCCTTAGAACTGACGGCGTACACCCAATCTTTATCGATCGTGCGCTTGGCTTGAATCAATTTATCGGCCTTGGTTTTTGCAACCGTCGCATTTTCAGCTACTACAATCGCTCCCCAAGGAGTTCCCCCGCCTCGCAGACGCATCGTCAATTCGCGCGTATCAACCCCAGACAGCATCGGTACTTTGTATTTTTTTAATTGATCAACCCAAGTATTTTCGCGACTGGATTGCTGGATTTCTAGCGCGATGAAACCTTGAATGTGAATATCTTTAGATTCCCAAAAGTCTTTCGAAATTCCGTAATTTCCCTGCTGAGGCGCCGTCATTACAATGATTTGTGAAAAGTAGGAAGGATCCGTTGCGATTTCTTCGTAGCCAGTATTCGAGGTGTTAAACACAACTTCACCTGCTCGCTCGAAATCGGGAGCTCCATTTGATGCATTTAAGATATTTCCTTCATAGCACTCACCCGTTTCTAAAACTAAAAACCCCTTCATCATAGTTCACCTTTTGCTACAAGATAAATAAGTGCCATTCTTATATAAACGCCGTGATTCACTTGATCCAAAATCATACAGCGCGGATCTTTTAATACATCCTCAGTCATTTCGACTCCCCAATTTACAGAGATCGGAAGAGC
>DDTZ01000011.1 GCA_002344565.1 Bdellovibrionaceae bacterium UBA2351
CCAACTCCTGGCAAACTTAACGGTTCATGCTTAATTCATTTTTGGTGTTAATTTTGTCATGCTTGATACTGGCTCCCGCCTCGCGGGCGAATGAAGGATTTATTCACGACGTTACGAACATGCCACCTGTATTCCAAGAACTTAGCCAGCGCGTGTTCATGGTTTACTCAAGCAAAGATCGACGACCGATCGGTACGGCTTTTTTAGTTTTCAATGATGGCAAACGATCGGTTTTTATAACAGCTCGCCACGTATTGTATGGTCTTCACCCTAGACAATTAAAAGAAAATCTAACACAGCTCTCTCTTCATCATTCAGCGTATTGGCAAAGCGGTGTTCATAGTTTCTTACGCTCCGAATACTCGGTCTCTCCGACTGAAATTGGTGCGTTACAAGACACAACACCCGACTGGAAACTCTCTGGGCGCGCTAGCGATATCGGATACTTCATAACTGACTCACACCCCCATATGCCTTTACTGAGTTTAGAAACAACGTTAGGACACTCTCTAAAACACGAAGCAAGCCCCTACCAAAAAAGAAAAAACTATATACTGGGTTACCCTGCACTAGAACATCGAGATGATGCCGGCTCTCGCATTCAGTCCATGCAAATCAGTTTGAGCCAAGGCGATATATTTCATTTTGAAAATAAAAATAAAAAATTTATTGTACACTCGACTGCGGATTCTCGAGGTGGCAATTCTGGTGGACCTGTGTATAGCGAAACAGGCCAGTTACTGGGCGTGCTTTCCGGCGGCCCCATGGCAAAGGGCTATGTTCCTTACCGAAATGGCATGAATAGCGCCATAGCTCCTGTTGATTATGTTCGCAGCATGATTGGCCATTTGTTACTAGGCCGAAAAACAAACATGGCTTCAAGTAAAATGTGCCACTGGTTCTACCAAATTGGCAGCAGGCACAATCGACCCATAAAATAGTCCAACGAAAATTTAAACAGTCAAAAAAAAAGCTCCTCATTTCGAGGAGCCTTTTTTAAGTTTTATTTAAAAAATTTAAATTTAGCGACAGTTCGTAATTTGACAAACTTGACCTGTGGATTGGCATACATACAGCGCACGTTGACTAGCTGTGTATGTGTCATTACCGATTCCGTACGTGATCAAACCGTTAGCCAAACCAACGGCGTTGCATGTGTACACATAAGGCACAACAGGAACTACTGGCACTGGGTAAACTGGCAAAGGCAAAGGGTAAGTAGGAAGAGGTAAAGGTAACGGACGCGGATAGTGTGGGTAAGGATGAACTGGTGGATACGGTATTGGACGTGGATAATACTGAGCCTCTGCTGCCAAACCCAAAGTCAACATAGCCATAACAGTAAGAATTAGATTTTTAATCATAAAGACTCCTTTTTATAGCTATGGACCTATTAAAATACCAGAGACAGGTCAACCGAAAATTAATCTAACCCAATTTGCACATACCAATTATTCAAAATACGCTGCCAATTCGATTTAGCGTTGGTCTCATCGAAATCCATAATCTGGTGTTTTAGCACAACGCGATCTTTTGTTTGGATCATCTCTACACGACTGCTCGTTTTAATCTGCCCGTCTGTGGCTATTCGATATAAATATTGATCAATTTTCCAGTTACCATCAGCATCGATTTGCCAATTTTCACTCACGGTTTCAATGTGGGTATACTGAAATACACCATTTACATCATAACCGCCAACTAGACTAAAATAATTAGCAACGTGAGGCATTTTCGCATCGGCAGGCTCAACATGCTCCACATACAAATAATCTCCATATGGACTCTCCAAAAGCTTACCCGTCTTCTGAACAATATCTAACATTTTAGACCAATTTATAGAGCTCACTGATTGTTCTGGCTGCGCATACCCTGACAACCCGAAAAGAAAAAAGAAAACCAAAAAGCCAATTCTTAAACTACGCTGCATAAACCCTCCGTTGGTTACTAAAAAATCGTAAGCACAAAAAATTAAGGTAGCAACCGTAAAAATTAAAAAATATTCAGATGGGGCGAAATGTTCCGGATGGGGAATTTTTCACTGGACGGCCCACGCTGAACGTTATGAAATAAAGCCTCTGAAAAAGGAGACCCATGAATTTTCGTTTTCCGTCTATTCATCATTTAAAAAATGAATTCACACGCGTTCTACGTCGCTTTCCATTAACATCTGTTATCGTTTTAATCGCGTCCGTTATCGTAATTCACCTCATTGAATCCAAACATTCGCTGATGTTAAATGATCCTATCGGAGATGCTCTATTGACTCTTGCACTAGGGCTACCATTATCTGTAGCCGGTCACCTGATTGCGGAAAACAAACCATCTTGGTTAAAAATTCCAAACGTTATCATTCCGTATTTATCTATTGCTCTTATTGTTGCGTTTTACGTCTGGCGCCAATCCCACAACGGCGAGGGAGAAGTCATTCGTTACACCCAATGGGCACTTTACAGTCACCTTTTAGTTTCGTTTGCGCCTTTCTTAAAAACATCCCATCCTCGCGCTTTTTGGAATTTTAATTATCGCATTTTTATCGCATTCTTAATAAGCCGATTCTTTGGAGGCTTCTTATTTATCGGACTCATACTTGCCTTAAAAGCAATGTCCTCACTTCTCGAAATAGATATCCGTGATGCCTCCTATGGAAATCTTGCGGCTCTTTGCTTAATCACAGTCTCTACATTTCACTTCTTAGCACTGATCCCGAGCGATCCAGCTGGGCAAATGGACGAAACAGAAGAGCCCCCTAAACTTTTGAAAATATTTTGTCAGTACATTTTAGTTCCGCTGAATGCGGTTTATATTTTTATTTTATATGCGTACATGATCAAAATCCTCCTCAGTGGACAATGGCCTAAGGGTATGATCTCTTGGCTGGTCGCTGCGGCCTCTATCTTGGGCGTGTTCGCTCTTTTGATGATGAACACGTTCTATCACAAGCAAGAAAATAAATGGATGAAGACGTTTCAAACTATTTATTATATCAGCATTATCCCGTTGCTAGGAATGGGTTTACTAGCTGTAGCCAAGCGTGTGAGTCAGTATCAATTAACTGAAAAACGTTATGTTTTAATTATACTCTGCTTGTGGTTGCTGGGAATCGCCTTTTATAATCTGATCTCGAAAAAGAAAAATATTATATTAATTCCAGTTTCTCTTTTCTTGGTCACACTCGTATCATCCTTTGGTCCGTGGGGAGTGTATCAAGTCGCTTGGCGTAGCCAATCGGGTCGCTTAGAAGCGCTGCTTGTCAAATACGATGCTCTTAAAAATGGAATCATGGTGCAAAACCAAAATGAGTTTTCAAAGGAGGATGCCTTTGAGTTCCGCGAAGTTCTAACCTATTTAATACGTTCGCACGATTCTGATAAAATACCAGACTTATTTTCAGCGGACGATCGCGAAGAATTAGAAAAGCTAGCAAAAAACAAATCCTACGGCGTTATTAATGATGTTGATGCATTTATGCGTAAAAAGTTAAGAATCCCAAAGAACTTTAACAAAACTGAT
>DDTZ01000010.1 GCA_002344565.1 Bdellovibrionaceae bacterium UBA2351
CCAAAGAACTTTAACAAAACTGATTATGTTAGTATGGATACGAATTTTTACAATGAAAATCTATCCTCTTTCATCGTACCAGATATTCTATATTATATGTTGGACACCCATCAGACCTTAATCATTGATGTTCCGGAAGCAAAATCAAAGTATTCAGTTAAACTTGATCGGACAAATTTGGATTTAGTGGTTATGAAAAATGACCAACTCTGGTTTACAGAAAGCTTGAAAATACTCATAGATAAAGTCGAAGAGGATAAAAATTCTAACGCTAAAATAAAAGTCGAGTTCAAAAACAAATTCGCCGAAGGCACATTTTTACTGAAATCATTTTACTCCAATGGCTTTGAAAATGGCGCTAAAAACTACACAGTGACTGGTGCTCTGATTTTACGACTAACGCAATAGACACCCTTCCTCTACTGATAGGGACTGTGTTCGTCGTAGTCAGCAAAGACTAACTCAAGTTGTTTTTTCTCGCGCTCAACAAAATCGGTGATAGCCTGACCTAGCCCAGGATGTACTATCTGATGAGCGCTATAAGTCAACGTAGGCAAGAAACCACGTTGAAATTTATGTTCACCTTGAGCACCCGCTTCAAATAAAGGCAGCTTACGTTCGATGCAGTAATCGATGCCTTGATAGTAGCACACCTCAAAATGAAGCGCACGGTAGTCTGCTCGACATCCCCAATATCTGCCGAACAATCTGTGTTTCCCTATAAAGTTTAAAGCACCCGCAACGGGCTGATCATTATGATATGCCAAAACTAAATGAATTTTGTTTTTCATCTTCTCAAAAACCATTTTAAAAAAATCGCCTGTTAAAAATTCAAAGCCTTGTTTTTTATCCATCGTGTTTTGATAGAAACTATGCATGATTTCAGCGTGACTCTGGGTTAGCTGCTCGCCCGTCAGTTGCACAATTCGAACGCCCTGTTTAGCGACCTGAGATCGTTCTCGAACGACCTCACGACGACGTTTTCCCGTAAGCCTTTGTAAAAACGAATCAAAATTTTCATAGTTTCTGTTAGCCCAATGATATTGAAAACTATTACGAACGAAAAATCCTTGGTTTTTAAAAAAGCTCATTTCATTTTCAGGGATAAAAAGATGATGTACAGAACTCATCCCTGCTGATTTCATAATTTCTTTAGAGGCCTCAAGTAAAGCGCATTTAATTCCCTCTCGTTCGTCATGGCCACAATTAAAGTTGATTAAAAACTTAGACCCCGTAACCGGTGTGAAGGGAATGGCGGATACTAGTTTTGGATAGTAATTAATTCCGGCATTGTAAGCCGCATCAGCCCATCCAAAATCAAAAATAAATTCGCCATAACTATTATCCTTGGCAAATAACACCAAAGCTCCAGTCAATCGTTCATTGTTCCATGTGGTAACATAAACAGGGGCCCACCCTGTACGCTCACCTAAACAGTGTGTCGCCTCAAGCGAAGACAAAAATTCATAATCAACAAAGGGGAAATCAGGCGCCTGTAGTTCGCGCCAGGAATCTGGCTTTATATTTAATATAGAATTGATAATTCTAATTTGACTATTGAAGGCACCGCTCATAATCCCTAGATATTAGTACAAATTCAGAGTAATGTAAGTGCGGATTTAAAAAAAGGAAAAATAATGCAAATTCACATCTCAGGAAACGATAGTCGATCGCGTGAAAACCAAGAGACTGGCATTATTATCGAAGAGCGCCTAAAGACTCCCGCTATGTATGCCGTCGTAGTTCACAATGATCCGTTTACACCAAGAACCTTTGTAGTAGAGGTATTACGTATGTTTTTTGGTAAAAATGAAGAGCAGGCCAAGCATATCATGTTAACCGCCCATACGACCGGGCACGGAGTGGTTGCGATTTACACACGCGAAATTGCAGAAACGAAGGCGGCACAAGCCAACACTTACTCTCACGATCAAGGCAAGCTTCTTATATTTTCAGTTGAAGAAGTTTAACTTCATGCTAGAAGTAATTTATAAATTAGACGATAGGATTAAATATGCCATCATTTGATATTGTTTCAGAACTAAACATGCAAGAAGTCGACAACGCTATTAACCAGGCCCGCAAGGAAGTAGAAGGACGCTATGACTTCAAGGGCAGTTCTGCCGAAATTAAATGGGACAAAGATAAAAACGAAATTATTTTCCAAGCGGAAGATGAATATAAAATGGGTGCTATTTCGGGCATTATCCTTAACAAAGCCGGCAAACGAGGAATCGACTTAAAAGCATTTAAACTTGAACAAATTGAACCAGCTGGTGGAAAAACCCTTCGCCAAAAAATTAAACTACAGCAAGGTTTAGAAAAAGAAGTCGCTAAAGATATCGTTAAATATATCAAAGATTCTAAATTAAAAGTTCAACCTCAAATTATGGACGATAAAGTTCGTGTGACATCTAAAAGCATTGATGAACTTCAAGAAACAATGGCTAGTTTGCGCAGCCAAAACTTTCCCGTACCTTTACAATACAACAACATGCGTTCTTAGCCGTTTTCAGCGATTCGCTTTAGCTGCGCTTTTTGATACGCACCAAACACGCCATTAAACAAACAACGCACCAGCGGATCTTCGAGTAAATCAACATCTTGTAAATCTGCCTCACAGCTCGGCTCGAGCTGGGTATCATTAATTCGCATATACATGCTCGTCAAAGACTCACCCAGCTCTAGCGCGGCATATAGCTTTACTATGGGTACTTCAGTCAACCAAGCCAAGGTTTCGTTACTACTTTCCACCCTCAATATATGTCGTCCTTTTATGAGATAATTCAATGATATGATCTGGCTTAAATGATCATATAAATTCAGTCTCCACAACCGAGGCTGACTAAAATACCCAACATCGTAGTCCTGCTCGTTTTGGTATAAACGACTATACACCCTTGGCAATTCATCGATGCAATAATTATAAACTCGATCACGTTCTAAATTTTTGACCGGTGGGATTTTAACAGAAATTTGGGCTGTCGTCGGAATCAACAAATCGGAACGATAGTCATAGTCAACGTCTTGATTACCTATAGGCTTAATCCACGAAAGAGGCGAAGATTTATACACATCGTACTTTGTCATCGTCACCGAAACACCGGGATTCATTCGCATAACTTGAGCCTGAGGCAAAATAGATTTAATTTCGTTTTCAAAACGACGGTACGTTATGGGAAAAAATGCATGGTTGTACCAAGACCACGACTCATGAATAAACTGGCACGAACTCGGGACAATAATTTTTGGATTCAAAAGTTGAATTTGCTGTAGCCATTCATGAGGAAACTCGACCGCCTGATTTTTAAACCGCGAAGGACTCAGTACTTCGATTTCACGCATAGTCTGAAACGGCCACAATATTAAATCCCATGGACCGCGATTTTTCAAGACACACAACGTGTCAGGATCAATCCATGAATCGACAACATTCAAAATATTTAAACTGCCCGCTTGAACATGAAAAACCGAATCCACATCAACATCCAATGCAGGAAATGGAGTTACTTGAATGGAGCCAATTTCAACCGTTTTATCTAACTGCAGCGATGACACTTTAAAAAAGCCAAGTGACCTGATCATTTCTAGCATGCCTTCATGAATGCAGAAGATATAAATGGGTGTAGAACGATCTAGAAGATTTAAACTGTCCATCGAGCAATGATCATCATGATAATGAGAAATAAAAACGGCATCGAGCTTTAATTCGCTGATCTGAGAAGCATCAAAAACTACGCTTGGAAAAGAAAAACAATTCCGACTGAATGGTGTTTCAAAAATTGGGTCAAAAAGAATATGCGTGTTTTCAAATTCAATAGAGTAACCCGCATGAAGAATCCTAGAAATTTTTACGGACATGACTAAACTTACTCACTCTGATCTATTTTCTGAAAATAGATCTGGCACGAAGCTGACGTTTCATTCTTTCGATTATAGTGCATGCTTTTATCAAAATTTCGACCGATGCATTTTTCTAAAAAATTTCCCGTCAAAAATGACGGCCGTGCCTTTCTAATAATAGCCAGACGATCCTCACAATCACCGTAAGAAGACGTCCATGCCGACATGCACGTTTCTTCTGATAGATTATAACATTCAATCTGTTTAGAAAGACGCCCACAGGGTGAACGATCGCCTTCAGGCACCAACTGACCAGAAATATGAGCAAAATAAAAATAGATGGTCGATATAAAAATCAAAGCAAATCCTGCCGTCGCATCCATCCACGAAGCCGCCTGGTAACGCGAGCTAATAGGTGTCTTTATAAAAACATAAAGACCGATCCCAAACGGTACAAGGAAAACGATATCCCAAATATTCATAGATATATTTTTAAGCAGTTTCAACGCTTTGTAAACGACTAAAAACTGCCCCTAAAAAAACACTCTATAACCAAAATACGGAATCCACCTGCGCAAAGATCTGCTTAATCAGAGCTTCGATTTCGCGTTGTTCGATTAACTTTCTGGCAAGGTATTTTATATTCCCACCCGGGGGAACAACAAAACCCACTCTACGAACGACTGGAAAAACGCGAGTTGGAAAATAGCGATAATAGTCAGATTTCAATTTTAGTATGGCGTCAATTTCAGACACGGTTCCCGTGCTATACAGAGAGTCTAATTCCCGTTGCCATTCCTGCCATTTTAGCTCTTTAGATTCGATACAGGCCTGCTTGCGAAAATTATTCAGTTTCACAGCAAGGCTATCGACTTCGACCTGACTTCGTGGATTAAACGCGCTGAAATTAGGTGCCGTTTCTGTTAGATCCGGTAAGACAAAATCTGTCATCTGAGAAAAAATACGACAAAGCTCTTTAGGGTTTTCGTAGTTTTTTAATGCGTAGGATTCGTCCATTAACTGATTTAATTTATCCAGCGAGCTTCGGATTTTTTCCAAAGCAACTTGATGATCACCTAATTGACTCGCCCTATACAACACATGATATTGAATCAAATCTGCTTGCTCTTCTGTCGTATTACCCACTAGATGACTGTATTCATGAGCCACCAAAGCAACTAGTCTCGGAGCAATTTGAATTTCGCTAACTTTCCCTGTAATCGCTTTTGTACTTAGGCAAATATCATCGCCCGTTGGGGTAAATATGCTTGCATCTTTTTTAACACCATTACGATCATAGCATGAATCACTTGAGTTTAAAAAAATACGAGGCGAAGAAATTAATCTAAACAGCGTGTCCCTATCTTTAAAAAAAATATCCCATGCCTCGCCAGTGATTTGGTTTTTTTTAGCCGCATAGTCGCTATACAGGCTATTAATCACCACATTTAAAAGCGACGGCACCTTAGCACGGTAAATATGTTCGACCATTTTTTGTGATACCGGCTGAGCACTATCAAGCTCGCCGCCACCACTTGTGATTGGGCCTGACTGAGACCAGGCTAGTTGAGTTACGCTCAACACAAACAAAGCTATATATTTAAGCATTTCGACTCCTAAACGTATATAGCTTTGTAAATAAACGAGTCGCGTATGTATATATCTTTATTATAAAAAAATTAACTCATCCCGCCGTATGTGCGCGAATTTTCTGAGTCAATCTAAAGAACGCTTCGGCATCATTCGGTTCGACCCAATTGCACCCGACTTTCTTTAAATCTGAATCTGCCATTGGGACACCTAGAAACTGAACATAGTCTTGATCGCAAATGAAGAAGTGATCGCGATACGGCAGTAAAAAGCCACCGCTCGCGTTCAACTGAGTTTCAGCTTCGTCGTAGTTTTTATACCAAACTTTCCAGCGAGCCGTGCTGCCCTTTGGGCAATAGTGTTCTGTAGCCTCAAATAACTCTTTAAGTTCACGCCATGATTTAAAACCGGAGGCTTTTGCTAAAATATCAAAAGCCTCTTTAAGCTGAATGGGCTTGCCAGCACTTTTCTTCATTTTTTGAAGCAACTTGGCTTTAATTTTTAAAGATTCGATAGCGGGTGTAGACATATAATCAGTCTCCTTTGGTCATGTTGCCAGTGCCCGCATTTGGCAACCAAAAGAGTGAATTACATACTTTTGAATCGGAGTGAGGTGCTCTTTGGCGGGTAGGCGCCTCCGGGGAACCTTGGTTAAGATTATGCATGAAATTTTTTCTAAAAGCAAATTCAAACTGTCGTCCCGCTTTAGTTGAGGATAAAAGACCACTTAGGAGATTTTATGAAACTAACATTCGTATCTGTCCTTTTAATTTCTGCCATGGCTTTAGCGGCAAATAAAGTGGTTCAAAAAACACGCGTAGTAGAAGAAAAAATCGTGGCTGCCGAAGGATGCTCAATCACGGGTGATTATATCCATGATGCTTATAGCTCTACTCAGTATAGATACGCAGTAACGATGAAAGTTAAAATTCTCCAGAAACAAGAAGTCTACAACGTAAATATAAAAAAATCTTTGTTCGGCAAGAAAACGGAAACTGAAATTGCAAATTCGGCAAAACCGGGTCCAGACAAAACAGTTTCGTCTACTCGCACAGTCACATTTGATGCTCGTTTTCCTACAGAAGTAAATCGCTTAGCACTTCTTAAAGCGTGTGACGATGAACAGTTATTTATCAACACTGGTTCATACCCTCCTCCACCGCCACTCCCACCTGAAGAACCTAAAAAGCCTGTCACCCCTCCGGCCACTACAACACCGACGACACCAACAACTCCAGTATTACCAGGTATCCCGACAATTCCCGGAACACCGGCAACACCAGATCCGTTGTTCCCAATCGAAGTGCTTCCAGGAAATCCTACGGACCTTCCCGCTTTACCAGCGCTTCCTACTGAAACAACACCAGCAGCAAAAACAACCGAGACTAAAAAGTAAATACGTTTAAATGGCCGTTGTCTTCGACGACGGTCTTCTGTCTAGACCGATGTCAGTCGAGCTTTCAAATAAGCCCTTCAGAATTCATCAAAAACTCCGATGTATTTATGTCAAAAAATACAAAGGAGACACTATGAAAAGTAAAAATTGGCAAGGTTGGGTTCAAGTCAAATGGAAACCAGGAACTCCAGATACTGCATGGAAAAGCTGGACGAAAAATCCATCCGTAAAAGGTGTATGGTCAACTCAAGGAAACTGGGATTGTACAATCTGGATCGACGTAAGCACTCAAGATCAATTTGAAGAATTTGTTTGGAAAAACATCCGTAACAACAAATGGGTTGAAAACACTGAATCATTCTGGGCTAAACAATGGTGGGGAGCCACTAAAGCGGCTTAGATCACTCTGCTAAGGCACTCTCCTAAACTGATTCCGATCACTGTAAACAGATTTGAATTTTAATTTGGCCTGTGCTAGTTGTGATTCCATGGATGCACATTATCACAAAGTTATGAAAGCCCGTGATGGAATTAAAGAAACAGGAACTCGGTTGTATTTTGCTTACTCGGGAGTCTTAGATCGGGAAGCCTTTGAGATTTGGCGCGAAGAGCACAGTTATCAGTTCTTTCAATTACCCGTTGGCGACGTTGCCGAAGCTAAAGGCGTCGATTTGATTTTTGATTTTCCGTCTCGATGGTGGGGTGGCCGCGTAGCTGGCCTAAAGGATAAAGCAGGTGCCTCTGTATTTGGGCGCCTTTTCGAAATTGACGCTGTTAACTGGCCCGTTGTGCAA
>DDTZ01000004.1 GCA_002344565.1 Bdellovibrionaceae bacterium UBA2351
TTGTGGCGCTGATTGTAAGTATCGCAGACGTGCGCACCTCGATCGGTTTTAGCTCGTTTGCCGTTTTAACCTATTACGCCATTGCGAATGCGGCGGCATGGACTCTGTCACCAAACCAGCGCCTATGGCCGAAGTGGCTGTGCGGTTGTGGTTTTATATTCTGCACGGTCATCGCACTTAGTCTTCCGTATGCATCGGTGATTGGAGGGGTTGCCCTTTTCGCATTAGGAAGCCTCTATTTTTTCTCTAGGAAATGGTCATCATGAACGTAGCTCTAGGTTGTTTAGGATGGGGCAGTCTGGTCTGTTGTCACCACGGCAATTTTTTGATAAATGTTTCAACGTCTTCACCATTCCTTGTAGCTCTGCGATTTTTTGTTCCATTTCTTCGATGTGTTTTACAGCGAGGCTCTTTACATCAGCACTGGCTCTGGACCTATTTTTCCAAAGACTGACTAGCTTTTTAATTTCTTTCATAGCAAATCCTAGGTTTCGGGCCCGCTTAACAAAGGACAGAATATTAACGTCGGATTCAGAATAAGAACGATATCCTGATTCTGACCGTGACGCTTTTGGAATGACTCCAATAGATTCATAGTGACGAATTAATTTTGCATTTACTCCCGAAATTTTCGCAGCTTCACCGATATTCATATTTATATCCTTATAACTTTTCTTTTTTGAGCCTCAATGCATTAGCGATAACCGATACGGAACTTAAGCTCATGGCTAGGCTTGCAATCATTGGGCTTAATAACATTCCAAACACGGGATACAAAATTCCGGCAGCCAAAGGAATCCCCACTGTGTTGTACCCAAAAGCAAAAACCAAATTTTGTCTGATATTCTTCATCGTTTGTTGACTCAATCGATGAGCCCGCACGATTGCCGTCAAATCCCCCTTCAGCAACGTAATGCCAGCACTTTCGATCGCTACGTCGGTGCCTGTCCCCATCGCAATTCCAATATCCGCTTGGGCTAACGCCGGTGCATCGTTGATTCCGTCACCCGCCATTGCAACCCGCTTTCCTTTACCCTGCAGACGTTTTATCACTTCGCTCTTCTGGTGAGGCAACAGGTCGGCCTCCACGTGACGAATACCCAGTTCCTTAGCCACGACGTCAGCTGTATTTTTACTGTCACCCGTTAACATCACGATTTCGATATTTTGTTTTTGGAAATATTCAAGTGCGGATTTTGAGGACGGTTTGACTGGGTCTTTCACGGCGATAAGCCCTGCTGGTTGTCCCCCGATAGCCACTAACATCACACCATTCCCAAACGACTGCAGTTCCGCTGCTGTTTTTCCAACCTGCTGAACATCAACCCGATTTGAGTCCATCAATCGCTTGTTACCTACCAACACATCTTTACCATTTACGGTGCCTTTGATTCCTTGACCTGTGATAGATTCAAAATCATTTACATCCAATAGCTTAATCCCACGCTCTTGCGCTCCTGCGACAATAGCTTCGGCCAAGGGATGTTCACTGGATTTTTCTAACGAAGCCACTAGAGAAAGCAATTCATCTTCTTTGACACTATTACAAACGTGGACTTCCGAGAGTTTCGGCCTACCCAAAGTTAAAGTTCCGGTTTTATCAACGACTAATGTAGTTATGGTTTCTAATCGTTCTAAGGCTTCGGCATTTTTTATTAGTACGCCGTGGTTCGCTCCTTTTCCGGTACCGACCATGATCGACATTGGCGTCGCTAGTCCCAAAGCGCACGGGCATGCAATAATCAATACAGCCACAGCATTGATCAAGGCGTACGTTGCTTTAGGATCTGGTCCAAATAAATACCAAACTATTGCCGTCACTATTGAAATAATAACGACAATTGGAACGAAATAAGACGATACAGTGTCCGCTAGCTTTTGGATGGGCGCGCGACTGCGTTGAGCGTTGGAGACCATTTTTACAATTTGTGACAATAGTGTGTCACTACCAACTTTTGTTGCTTTCATAACGAACGAACCAGTAGAGTTAACTGTTGCCCCCGTAACGGCACTGCCTTCTTCTTTTTCAGCAGGAATAGGCTCACCCGTGATCATTGACTCATCAACAACGCTACGACCTTCCGTGACAATACCGTCGACAGGAATTTTTTCACCGGGGCGAACTCGTAACAAGTCTCCAGATTTAATAAGTTCAACCGCCACGTCCACTTCACGTCCATCTGTTTCAATACGTCGAGCCGTTTTGGGTGCTAAACCAAGAAGCGCACGAATCGCAAGGCCTGTTTGACTACGCGCTTTTAATTCCAGCACTTGTCCCAGCAAAACCAGGGCAATGATAACGCCAGAGGCTTCATAGTAGAGTGGCACCATTCCGCCGTGAACATGAAAACTTTCCGGAAACAGTCCAGGAAAAAACGTCGCAACAATGCTAAACGCATACGCTACACCTGTTCCCAACGCGATCAACGTAAACATATTTAGATTTCGACGTTTGAGCGATGACCATCCTCGCTCAAAAAATGGAAGGCCTCCCCAGAGAACAATAGGCGTCGCCAATAAAAACTGAATCCCCGCATAGAGCCAGTGTGGCAATGCATGTTGCACAGGCTGACCAGGAATCAGATCAGACATCGCAAGCAATAACAGCGGTATTGCCAAAGAGGCACTCAGCTTTAAGCGTTTTGTAAAATCGACGAGTTCTGGATTCGTTTCTTCCTCCAAAGAGATCTCCTCGGGTTCCAACGCCATACCGCACAGAGGACAACTTCCCGGACCTTTCTGCCTAACCTCGGGATGCATTGGGCATGTGTACATTTTATTCTTATCCGCATCCGAGACTGCGTGTTTCATTTCTACGGGATAAATATATTTTTGAGGATCTGAATCAAACTTAATTTTACATTTAGAGTTACAAAAAAAGTAGTCATGTCCAGCAAAGCTGCTTTTTCCGCCTTTAGCCGTTGATGGATCAATTTTCATACCACACACTGGATCAGTCACTAAATGAATATGTGAATCATCACTACAATGTTGGCATTTACTATGCGTATGAGAATGATCCATTTTGGTTTCCTTTATTTTTTCCAAACTTTTAGAGGTGTCTTGTATTCAGCTGTATTTCCAACTTGTTTTTCTCTAGTAGCGCTGACAATCAATTTACCCTTCTTATTCAAATCGGCGGTTTTATCAAAAGTACAAATAAATGCGTTTTCATTTTTTTCGCACTTACTTTCGTATTTTGTTTTAGTTTGAAAAATAACACTAACCGATGAGTCTTTAACGGTAGGATTTTTCCAATCCATATCTAACAAAAATACTTTGAGTTCGTTTTTATTTATCATCACGGCCTCGGTATGAAATGCTCCAGGCATTTGTATAGAACCGCCATTAGGGCCCGGATGATCTTCCCCGTGGGAAAATGCCGATGAACAGCCGATAACCGCAAAAAAGATAACTGCAAATTGGATCGTCTTCATGTAGAACTCCTTTATAAATCTAGACCTATCTTCAACTACTCTAAACCTTCCAATGATTGGAAGGTCAATGGAAAAATTATGCTCTGTATCGAGCCAAATCACAACAATAATCCGACTATCTGTACAATTACCAACTCCAAAGGCTATCATTTTAGTTTTTGTCCCGCTACACTATGTCCATGACAAAACCCACTATAGATTTTTTTAACAAAGACGCCGCTCAAAAATACGACGAGCGAAATAGTAAACTGGCTCGCATTTCCGATTGCCTCCATTTTTTGACGACCTTAGTTCTACGAGACCTGCCTTCAAATGCGCGGGTTCTGTGCGTAGGAGTCGGTACAGGTGCTGAGTTGTTTTCTCTTGCGCATACGTTCCCAAGCTGGTCATTTGTTGCGCTGGACCCATCTATTGAAATGCTGAACGTATGTCGCGAACGAATCAAACTGGCCGGTCTTGAGAATCGCTGTGAACTGGTACATGGATTTGTTCAGGACCTTCCACGCACAGCTGATTTTGATGCGGTTCTTTCCATGTTAGTGGCGCATTTTATTAAATCAGACGATCGCCTTTCTTTTTTTCAGCATATGTCTAAACATCTTCGTCGAGATGGCATTCTGATTAATGCAGAAATTGGATTTGATTTAAACTCAGCGGAGTTTCCCGAGATGCTTAAAGGCTGGGAGGGGGTTCAAACACTTATGGGGGCCACACCAGAATCACTGGCGTCACTGCCCAGCACCCTGCGAGATATTTTAACCGTAATTCCACCGAGCGAAACCGAAGCGCTGCTACGCCAAAGTGGCATTGCTAACCCGGTTCGTTTCTTTCAAGCGCTCATGATTTGCGGGTGGTTTGGCAAAAAAAACTGATCCCCCTGCCTGCCGGAATTCGACATGCCTGCACTTAAACCCTCGCAAGAAACTCCTCGTGGAATAACCTGTCTAAATTAGCTCTGTCATCTGGGTGGGCGATGTCTATGAGAGCTTTTGCGCGTTGTCGAATGGATTTTCCAAATAAATTGGCAATCCCGTATTCAGTGACTACATAGTGCACATGCGCCCGAGTTGTAACAACCCCTGCACCAGCATTAAGTGTCGATACAATTCTGGACTTCCCCTTGGACGTTCTAGAGGTCAGCGCGATGATGGGTTTTCCACCATTTGATAGCGAAGCGCCTCGAAGAAAATCAATTTGTCCACCGACTCCAGAAATAATCCTATGGCCAACGGAATCAGCACAGACTTGTCCTGTTAAGTCTATTTCAACTGCCGAGTTAATCGCAGTTACCTTATCATTTTTCGCGATCACAGTTGGATTATTGACATAGTTCGCTTCCATCAAAATAACGGACGGGTTATCTGAAATAAAATCTAAAACTTTTTGTGTGCCTACGATAAAGGTAGACACTGATTTTCCTCGATGTGTTTTCTTTTGGGAATTATCGATAGAACCTGACAGAATTAAATCCAAAGCTCCATCCGACCACATTTCTGAATGCAATCCTAAATTTTTTCTATCTTTTAATCGGGCTAAAATGGCATCAGGAATACTGCCAATACCGACCTGTAATGTGGCCCCATTATCCACTAGGCTGGACGCAAATTCCCCAATTTTTCGTTCCTCGTCTTTGAGTGGTTTTAAATGACTGACCTCTAAAGCGCTATCTAACTCAACAAATACGTCAATTTTTTCTGCCGGTATTAAGGCGTCTCCAAACGTACGAGGTGCATTTTTATTCACCTGCGCAATGACTAACTTAGCCGATTCAACGGCTGCTTTAGCGACATCGACGCTTGACCCTAGGGAGCAATATCCATGGCGATCTGGCGGTGAGACTTGAATGATAGCGACATCAAGCGGAATCAATTTATTGCGAAATAAACTTGGCATCTCGGACAAGAAACATGGCAAATAATCTACGGTATCAAAGTCGACATAGGGACGCACGTTGGCGCCCACAAAAAGATTCATCACTCGAAAGTTAGAGTGGTATTCAGGCTTGGCGTAATCTGCACCACCGTGAGTATGTAAATGCACCAATGTCACATTTTTTAATCGCTGGTGCTGACTTACAAGTTCATTAATTAGTGCAGTAGGAGTCATAGCCCCGCCGTGAACGAAAACCTGCATGTCCGACTGAACTTTACCGATCGCTGATTTAATATCTAAAAATTTTCCCAATATAGACTCCTGATAGATACTATATAGCGAAATTAAAATAAAAACATGATTTACGTCATGGTTATTATTTTTTAGATGTCGCTTTGGAAAGCTCTTTTTGCCCTTTTAATGTGCTATCTAAAGACAAACCTAACAAACGTAACGATTCGCCCGGAGCATGGAACCCCATCGAATTTTCAGCCTCCACGAAATCGAGTAAAAACTGCGCTTTTCGCTGATGCTCATAAATGGAATCTAACTGTTTAGGATCTTTGATTTCAGATTTCTTTTCACCCAACTCTTTAATGAATTGAGTAAGCGCATTCAAGCTGACATCACGCATTTCAAATGTACGATCTTGAATTTGTTCTACACGTGCCCTCATTTCATTTTCTGGCCAACGGTGACACGTCTGGCAGGCCTTAGCTATATTAAGCATTGGGCTCTGCACATGGTGATCCGTATATTTTGAAGCCCCGACACGCTGATACGGCATGTGGCAATCTGTACAGCTAACTCCGCTGCGCGCGTGAATACCTTGCGAATACATTTCAAATTCAGGATGCTGAGCTTTTAAAACAGGAGCTCCCGTTATTTTGTGGGACCAATCTTTATGTCCTACGTCTTTGTAATACGAATAAATTTGATCCGCCTTTAAACCATTTTTCCAAGGAAACGTAAGGCGCTTTTCCGGGCCTTTGAAATAATACTCTACGTGACATTGGGCACATACGTAGGTGCGCATTTCCTGGTGGCTCGCCATTTTATTAATATCGTATTCTTTAATTCCTTGAGATTCTTTTGCCACTTTAATGCCCTCGATAAAGGCCGGTCGAGTCACTCTTAGCTTCATAGAAACCGGTGTGTGGCAATCAATGCACGAAACAGGATGCGCTGTGTGTTTAGCGGCATCAAAATAGGGCATTTGATTAAGCTTTTCAAAGCCTGCAAAAATATCCCCATTACCCAACTTTTTCATCGGAACATAGGTCGAAGCATGACAGTTAATACATGTCCCTGGTTGTTTTACAACGTCCTGACGTTCGGTATGAAACTGGTCAATAAGCATATGCGCATGGCCACGTTCTTCACGGAAATCTACAGAAAATGCATAGCCAGACCACATTTCTTTTAAACGCGGGTCTTCTTCTAAGCGAGACTGAGCCACTAACGACCGTGGGTCCTTATCCGAAGGCGTTCTTGGCACGGCTTCGCTGCCGCCATATTTAGTTCGAACCTGATCCACTGTTCTTAAATAACTTTCGTACTGCAAAGGAAAGTTGATTCCCCAAATTGCGGGGTCTTCCGTATCATCCGTAATTTCTGCAATATGCGGATAGGCCGTTTTTGCCTCTTCTTTCTTTTTAGCAATGTCGGCCGCTAAAAACACAAAAAATGAAAATAAAACCGCTGACATGATCGCCGCGCCAATAAATCGTTTTCTTTTTAAAATACTTTTCATTTACCACTTCCTATGTCCGACTTCTTTATGACAGTCGGTGCAAAATCTATTTTTTAGACCTTCATTTGCCAAATGAGTCGAGCTCACAAAACTTTCATGACAAGAAAGGCAGGATCTTTGAGTTATATTTTTATTAAAACCTTTGATTCTAATCGGTTCGTGAAAATATTCGGTCGTAAAGGCGAATGAGTGTAAAAAACCATTTACAGCTTTTTGAGAGTATTTTTCGATAATACTCCCGTTAGAATGACAATCGTTACATGCCGCAATTGTTTTATGCGATGATGCCTGCCACGAATCGAACTGCGACTGCATGATATGACAGTTAACACAGGCTTTTGGGTTACTCGACAGGTACGAATGCCCGTCTGCAAAAATAAATGTAGCGAGCCCAGTTCCCACTGGAGCGCCAACCATAACTCCCAAAAAAATTAAAAATAAAGTAAGTTTCAAATCTATTTTCCAATAAAATGTCTAACGACAACCTACTAAAAATAAATAAACTTTGTAAAATTATTTTTTTGCTAAATTGATAATTTTTTTTAATGGTCGGATTTACTAACGCTAAATTCCACACGACGGTTCTTTTGTTGACTTGAAAAGATTAACAATCACAACTGCCGCTCTATTTTAAGACGGTGTCTTTAAAATATGTTCGTAAAACCCGACAATTGCTTGGCAAACTTTATCGGCCAACTTTTCAAAATTTTTTCCAGCAATCAGAGCGATTGTTTCTGTTTTTTCGATGCAACTTAAATCAAGGCATAGATTCATACCCACCGAACGATTGGGATTAACCGAAGTTAACATCATACCAATTTCATTAGACCCTCCGAAGCTATGACACCAGTCACACATCGCGGCGGTCGGTGAGACCCCGGTGTTACGACCACGAAACACAACTCCTTTGGGCCCTGCCCACTCTGGTTTTTTGAAAACTAAATAGGCATACAGGCCGTCGGGAGACACCCAGGTAAAATAGTACTGTGTACGCAAAGGAAAAACCAATTTTGAAGGCAGCACGACTCGTCTCTGCTCTTTGACAGGAAATGTTTTTAATAAATCGTTTTCATTGTCAATTTCAAATGAATAATTAGTAAAAGGCTTTACTAATGTTAGCTTGTTCATATGTTCACCTTAAAATGGTATTAGCGCATTTGCAAGCTTGGGCGTAAGCGGCCTTACTCGGACGTGATTGTCAGGCCAGAAACTTGTCGCATCCGGCGTCGACGTTGGTAGTGTTCCAGTTTGAAACTGCCCCTTTGACAATAAAACAAATAAAAAAAATTTAAATTCACCATCTTGACATTTTTTTTGAAAATATTATTTTATTTTTAGAAATACACATAGATGAATTCATTTAATTTAAATTTATTTAAACTTT
>DDTZ01000143.1 GCA_002344565.1 Bdellovibrionaceae bacterium UBA2351
AAAATGTAGTTTATCGAAAGCGCTGGTGGTGACACTAGCGCTTTCGATAAACTACATTTTAATTTCTAGTTTTATAAGCTTGTTTCTAAGATTAACAAGATCAAGCCAATGATCGATCCACCGGCGATCACACCAGCGGCCATCGTTTCTTGATTATCAATGAAGGCTCTGCGTGTAACTGAATTTTTATCTTTAGCCAAACGACCAATAACAAAGAAGAACAACGCACCGAGCGCCATCATCAATGAATCCGTGAAACGAAGAACAAATGCTAATCCCACACCCACTGCCGAGATCGGGAATTTACCTTTTGTTTTTTGGTCCATGTACGCCATTACGATTCCCAGAATACCGCCTAGCAATGCCGCTAATTGCGCCGTAGGATGAAGCGCTGCTAACCCTACTGTTAGAACCTCAGCTACCGCTTTCCAAACTGTCGCCGATGGCAGAGGTAGTTTTTCAGACGTAAATAACGAGATATCATTATTGAACAACATGTAGAATACAGGAACGGCAACTAAACCACCGGCAAAAATACCCAGAACGTGACCGATAGCCTGGTGACGAGGTTTACCACCTAACATGTAACCCGGCTTGATATCCATTAATAGATTGCTTGAGTTCAGCGACACTTCGCTTGTAATCCCTGCCGTCATCAAGTTCGTAGCCACTTGGCCGGGAGCTAGCATGCTGTAGGTTACTTGAGTTAATTTACCTAATGCACTTCCCGGTGTGATGGCCGTTAAACCGGTAGAGTTCACAGCAATCAACGTGAATACGAAAACAAGAGGGATTGCAATTAGACCTAACCACCACTCAACACCAAACCATGCATGCCCCATCCAAACCGTGATGGCACCCACGATAGGAATACCGATGAATGAAATCCAAAGAGGTAGTTCAATTTTATCTAACGGATCTATATCTTTAGACTTAACTTCTTTAGTTTTACGCTTGAACGCGGACAAAATGATTTCTGGACGCGCAAAGAATGAATACAACGACGCCGTTGTCATCATCGCCACACCAAACCACAATGACCACATAGTGATCGCTTTAAAGTTAGCTCCAGAAATAATACCGATTTTGATAAGATAAGGAGCCAAAATAAAATAATTCAAAACAGCGCCTAATAACATGGACATCGCTGTCTTCATGCTCATCAAACCACCAGTGCCCATTAACACGATCGAAGAATCTAAACGAATCGTTAAATCTTTTAATGGCGTACCAAAGATCGCTGGCGTTGCAAACTTGTAGATTAAATCATCCCAATATTCTGGAAGAACCAAGAAATGAGCTTTGATTTTTGTCATGATGGGTTCATTACGCATAAATTCGATCAACGCAGCAACACCCGCTCCGCCCATTAAAACTTTAGCTTTGAACATACCTTCTTTACCAGTGTCTGAATGCAAGCTGTCCAGAACAACACCCGATGCATAACCTTCAGGGAACGGCAATTGTTCGTCGTTGATGAACCGACGCTTTAACGGAAACGCAAACAAAACACCGAGTAACGATAGAACCACGATCCACCAATAGGTTTGCCACATTGGGATCACTTTATTTGTTACCATCATATACGCTGGAAGTGAGGCCATCATCGGAGCCGTCATATAACCTGCACTGGTTGCGATCGATTGCATCGCATTGTTTTCAAGCACACCCATTTCATTGCCGATTTTAAATTTAGCTAAAAATTTGAAGATCGCAAAGGACAGGATAACCGACGTTACACCCACACCCAACGTCCAACCTGTTTTGATACCCACATAAAGGTTCGTTAAGCTTAGGATACCACCCAGTAGCATACCTGTGATCGCCGAGCGGATTGTTAATTGAGGCGCATTATGCTGATAGACGTTCTCGTACCACCACTTGTCTTTCTCTAACAAAGTCATGCTTTTGACTTGATCATCACTTAACTGCTTAATAGACATGCAACTCCCCAACTGTTTGAATTTGCGCCAAAATAGGGGAAGTTGCCTGTCAAAGCAAGGACTAAACTTTGGAATTTAGAGTTTAAATACGAGTTTTAGCGGTATAAATGGCCCCGGGTATGCACCTAGTATCCAAAGCTGGCTTATTTTAAATTTAGGACGTTTATGATTAAAAGACTGTCAATTCTAACGACGATATTCTACTTTTTGTTATCAGCCGTCGTTATGGCTAATGAAGTCGATCCCCAAAACGTAAGAGTATTTTCAGATGTCGATGACACTATCAAAATTTCGTTTGTTCGTGATTTTGAAAACAGCGTCGCTTTATCGGTTTATCAGGACGCCCTGTTCTACGGAATGAACACAGTTTATTCTGGCGTTCGCAAAAATCAGGTTCAACAAGGTAATAAAATTGCGTTCTCGTATGTCACAAATGGGGTCGACTTTACAGTCAATCAAACTCACCGAGGGCTGCTTCGTAGTTTTAGATTTCCCAACCCCGGCAATCACTTTCCGCAAAGCTTATACGAAAAAATCAAAAAGAAGGCGCATAAATTTGATGTTATCACGCGTGCAATCAAAACCGAATGGCCGAACCGCGTAGTTTTAATTGGCGACAATGGTGAGCGCGACCCGATTATCTATGATCAGATAAGAAAAGCCATACAAAAGCAGGCCGCTATCGAAGGTCGCAAAATTGAAATTTTAATTTATATCCATATCGTCTACAAACCTTCAAATGCGAAAACCAAAGGTTTGCGACCTACTCAGCAAGCCTTTCACAATGCGGGTGATCTGGCTATTCTAATGCATAAAGATGGCTTACTGAGCTTGGAACAAAAGGATCAAATCGTAACGTCTGTGAAGCGAAAGATTGAAAAGGAAGGCCGCAATCGTGTTTGGACGCCTCTCGTTTACCCTTGGTATAAATACTATAATATGGGACAGCTCGGCAGGTCCAGCTGCCAACAGTTTTATAGATAGAGACACTTTCACCAAAGATCGTCTTGACTGCCCTTGGTTTGAGCGATTTGTAAACGTTTTGAGTTTGAATTTTTTTCGCGTTTTTCTGCGTATTTAATCGCTTTGCCATATTATTTTTTTTTGATTTCGAAATTTTAAAAACGCGGTGCTAGGATGCACCGTTTGCTAATCGTTTCCGGCTATTTTAGCTGGGCTTACAGGAGACTCGTTTATTATGAAAAAAATAGTAACGTTAACAAAACTATCTATCGGCCTTGCCACAGTTGCCTTGCTAGGTTTGGGCTGCTCGCCTAAATCTAGTGGCGGACTTGATGCTAATACTACATCGTCTTTAATGGCGGCACCAAAGCCAGGAACATCAGATGTTAAAGCCCAACTGTCTCGTTATCGAGGACAAACGGCGTTCTTAACGGCAACGCGTGGATCAAGTTTCAGACTAGAAAGTGCACCGGTCGCGGCCATGAGCGCGGCTCCAAAGGGTGGCGGAACTCCTCGGGCAGAACAAGAAGCCGATGTGTTTAAGATTGGCAAGCCAAGTTCTAAATTACTTTATCTATTAAACAACTATCGCGGCTTGCAAGTTGTTAGCTTTGTCGATGGTACTGAGAAACCTAAGTTATTAGGCCGCGCGGAACCTACAGGCAACTATCCATCTGATATGTACCTAGATCCAAACCAAGATCGTCTCTTTGTTTTAGAGCGCGTTTGGTTTGATTCTTCATCGCAATCGTATTCCTACACAGAAAACCAAAGTCGGATGTTAGTGTACGATGTCTCAAAAGCTGATCAACCGACCCTGGTTGAAAAAATCGATATCAAAGGTGAAATCGCCGATTCGCGTATGGTGGGTAGCGTACTCTATGTAGTCACTACGTTACGTCCCGACACAAACACTTATCGTTACAACCAGACACAAAGCCAATCGCAAGGGATCGTGACGTCTTATGATCTCAGCGGCGGCACTCCAAGTAAGATCCAAGAATTGAAATTATCACTTCCTGCTGTTTACAGTACTAACTTACGTGTTGTTACCGTTCCAGAGGGCAACACGTATAAATACTATTTGATTGCGCATCTATCTGAAAATGGCTGGGGCTGGTGGGATCGCCAAGGTATGGTTCAGGTCGTAGATATTTCTGATGATAAAGGTCAAATTTCATCGGTAATGACAGTTTCAGTTAAAGGCAGCGTTCAACGTCCTCACCAAATGCAAATCAAAAACAACACACTCATAGTTGTTAGTAACTATACAATTCAAGGCCAAGCGACTACGAACAACCCGTCTCCACGAATTGGCCGTATTGCTGTTGAAACATTTAAATTCCCAACTAAACAATCTGAAATCCTAACAGAAAACGAAGCTGAACTACGTCGTCTGTATATAGAAAAGCAAGTCGCCGCTGACACATCAAAAGGCGTCAGCGAAGACGTGTCTCGCCAAAAATGGGTAGCCGATAGTACTTGGGGTATTCACGGTCGATTTGTTTCTACTAAAGAACACGTTCGTAAAATCATGCCCGACAGTGTGGTTACAACGGGCGATACAACGGGATTAAGCGCTAACTTACAAGACGTTCGCATTTATGGTGACTGGTTATATGCATTCTGGGTTCCTGCGAATCAAGTTGATCCTTTAGACCTATTCGATATTTCAGCTCCAGAAAAGGGCGTTCGTCATGTTCAACGTTTAACATTTGATGGTTGGATCTCGCGCGCAGAACCTATCAGCTACAAAGGCAGAAACTTTGTTGTCGGCTTAGGCTGGATTGTCCCTGCTGTTAACAACGAACAAAACAAACGTTACGCTCAAGTTAAGCTATTCGAAATCACATCTAATGGTAAATCAGCTAAAGCCACTGAAGTTTCGTCACTTGTTTTAACTGGCTCTCAGTTCTGGGCCAATTTTAACGGCGAAGACAAAAAAATTGAATTCCGTCCCGATGCCGATGGGAAAGGTGAAATTCTATTTGAAGGTTCCCGTTACACACAAAGTGCAAATGGCATTTCATCTTACCAAGATGGTGGCCAAATTATCTCTTTCGATTTAGGTGCCGCTGATACAGACGCGATCTTTAAAGAGGGCTCATTCCTTGCGGGTGAATCAACTTGGATCCGTCGTATCTTTACAAACACTGAAATCAATCGCATTAACAGTTTCTCGGATTCAGCACTCGTAACATTTGGTGCTAAATCAAATTCACCCTCAACAACGGTTCAAGTGGCTAACGTTCTTGAACTCGCTCGCAATGTTAAGTCATTTGTTTCTATTGCTGATTTGGGTGTACAAATTATTACGGAAGGAAATTCTTGGGGTGTTAGTTCAAACGAAGTTACGATCTTAAGAACGGTATCCAAAACAAATGTGGATGCAGTAAAAACAGCTGTTTTAGGCCAAGTCGGACTTGTCGGCGCACACGTTACTCACAAAGTAAG
>DDTZ01000002.1 GCA_002344565.1 Bdellovibrionaceae bacterium UBA2351
TTATTTTTGCAACCATCATGCTGGATATGATTGGTATTGGTTTAATCATGCCGGTGTTACCCGATGTAATTCGCCGTTTTATTTCTGATCCGGATCAGGTGACAGAAAATTTCGGCTACTTCATCGCGATCTATGCGGTCATGCAGTTTGTTGCATCGCCAATTTTAGGCGGATTGTCCGATCAGTTCGGTCGTCGCCCCATTTTGCTGGGTTCACTGTTAGGTGCTGGTATTGACTATATATTTATGGCCTTAGCGCCGACTTTGAATTTGTTGTTTCTAGGCAGAATCATTGCTGGCTTAACGGGTGCTAGTATGACCGTGGCAAATTCGTATATCGCCGATATTTCAGACGATAGCAATCGATCTTCTAATTTTGGAATGATTGGCGCTGCATTTGGAATTGGCTTTATCGCAGGTCCAATCATTGGTGGACTATTGGGTCACTTTGGGCCTCATATGCCGTTCTATGGAGCTGCGGTTTTAAATATTCTGAATTTCCTATTTGGATTATTTATTTTACCTGAATCATTGAAACCTGAAAATCGCCGAGTGGTGCAATGGCAAAAATTAAATCCATTTTCTACGATCATCCACACATTGAAAATTCCGGGGATGGGTATGTTTGTTGTAACTTATGCGTTTTTATTTTTAGCTGGTAATGTTCACCCCAGTGTTTGGACGTTGTATACGGAATCTAAGTTTGGATGGAATTCAATCCAGGTGGGTATCTCTCTTAGCTTTGTTGGTTTGATCTATGGACTGAGTCAGTCTTTGCTAACGACGAAACTTGTTCCTAAATGGGGTGAACAGAAGTCATTGATAATCGGCATTTTTTTTAATGCATTTGGATTTTTACTATATGGAATCGCTCCTTTGGGCTGGATGATGTACGGAATTATGGTTGTCTCAGCCTTACAAGGCCTTTCTATGCCCTGTTTGCAATCCATAATGACGAAGAAAGTAGATCCACGCTATCAAGGGGAGTTGCAAGGAGGATTGGTTTCCGTCGGCAGCGTAACGGCTATCTTGGCACCAATTATCTATACGAATACATTTAACTGGGGGACCTCAAAACAGGAAACTTTGCTTTTAGGGACTCCCTACTACGTAGCGACGCTATTTGCGCTAGGAGCCTTATTTTTAGTTCGTAAAAGTCTTTCGGCAGGCCGAACAAAAACCTAACAAATTACGAATTAGTATGACGTAATTTGGCTTTTTGTACAATTCTCTACAGGTGAAAAGATATCTCATTTTTGGTATTCTTTTTCGATGCTAAAAGTCGTGCTTGCGCTTATTTTTTTATCGTTTTTGTTGCCTGCAGGAGCAACTACAAATACGTGTGTCGGCTTCTATAGTTTGCTTCCGAAACTCTCGCGCATGGAGTCTGTAAAAACGGAAACGTCATTATCGGACGAAGAACGGGCTGGTATTCTGCAGATGATCAGCGGTACTCAAGACTTCGATAAAAAAATTCAGGCATTGCTAAAACCATTTAAGCGCTTTGAAATGGAAGAAATTTTCTTCCGTCATCAAGATTCAGATGGTAACCCTCGCTATTTTAGAATGTATCGAAATGGCGAAGTTTTGAAGGACGTAGAATTGGTGGTAGGTGGTAATATTCCAAAAACAGGGAATGTCATTCGCGATGTTGAATTTGGTTACCAAAATATCCGCAGTCAGAAAGTTCAAACCTTGGGATCGGTACTTGCAATTGAATTTGATTCGGCAGGATTACCTAAAAAATTCTTTTTTAATAGCGTTGAACAAAAAGAAGCCTTTCGAATTCATTTTTTTGGCAGACCGTTTACATCATCAATGAGAGCGGTCATTTTAGACATTAATACTGCTATTTTTAAATATTTGGCGGCTGATCCAAAGGCTCAAGCCCAAATCGCTGAATTCGAAAAAAAACGAGGATGGCCAGCTGGTACGGCTAAAAAATTGGGTTTAGTTTATTACTCAAAAGAAGTTTTGGACTTAAAAGAATTTGCATTCCAAAATAAGTTTAAATTTGAAGATATGGCGGCCGCAGGTTGGATGAAGCCGTTCTTGAATCGTAAGAACGAAATCTCGTATCGTGATAACTATGATAACTCAATTAAAATCCCTTTCTATGATGAAACCAATCCCGAAAAAATTGCATTTTGGAGAACCCGAAACTTAGTCACCAGCCACGGTAAACCTAAATACCTGAGCTGGCCGAAAGATCGTAGTTTGTATGAAGACGCTCCTCTATTTGAAGAGTTCTATAATTCGTGGAATTTGAGCAAAGCTAAAGGTAAAAAAATCGTGCTTACTGAAGGCGAATTCAAATGTGCTATCGGCGAAATGATGACCGGAATCTTTCATCTGGGTGTACCTGGCATTAGCCAGTTTCACGATTCCATGTTAGCGAGTATCGTGAAGGCGCAACCGTCTGAAGTCGTTGTTCTGTTTGATCGCGATCCGGTAGGAAAGGGCTTGATGAGAGTCGATGAGGTCACCGATAGTCAGCGGGCCTCGTTCTTGATTGCAAAGCGAATCGAAGCCGCGGGTATTGCAGTGAAAGTGGCGACTTTACCTGACGTATATAATGGTGGCAAAGTTGGAATTGACGACTTATTATTAAGTCATGGTTCTAGTCCATATATGAAGGCATTGGAGTCTGCCGTTTCATCACAAGAGTATTCAAAGCAGTTTAAAATCGACGAAGTGATGACCTTTCTTACAGATAGAAAAGGAAAAATCAAAAATGCACTTAATAGATTTCAAAATGCAAATCACGTTGCTGGCGTAATCAGCTTAGAGCAGGCGGCTGCGTTCAAGGACTTAGTCGCGTATCAAGAGAAGCTGGAAAAGGCGTTTAGTCTTTACATGGCTACCACGTATCCAGAAAGAAAGTCGCAGGTAGAGCCAAGTCACAAGTTTACGATGATACCTATCGATCCTAAGAACGAAGCTCACAAAATTACTACCCCTGTTGGAAGCTTTGAAATTTTGGCTCCGATGCTAAAAATTCAGGTGGCAGCTTCCGATGTTAAGAATTGCACAAGAGGTTCATGTTTCGTGATTAATAAACAGAGTCAAAGTCTAGATCAGATGACAGATCAAGAAAGATTTCAGGTCTTATCCACAGCAATTGGGGAAATCTTTCCTGCGGATGACTATTCTTATATCCAAAAGCCTTCGTTCGGATCGAACGAGTTTGCTTTGTTAGTAATTCGTAAAGAATCTCGAACGCCCGTAGCTATCGTTGAACAGTTTTGACATTAGGCTTTTAGCTCTACTATGATCACATCTATGTTTTAGATAAACATTGGGGTGTGTAATGAAAATATTGGTGGGGCTATTTTTACTAACATTAAATGTATATGCATTGGACTCAAGAAGTCCGTCTCCGTTGACAAAGCCGCCAGAAGATCGTTCCGCTGATATCGAGCGAGTGAATTTATTCGCGAATAAAAACTCAATGGAGCAAGTACTGAATGATCCAAAATTTCAAGAACGGTTTTCAGTTCTGGAAAATGCGTTAGATAAAGAATGGCCTGCGATTACAAATGATCTTAAAAGCCGCTTTAGCCGTGAGATTGACCGCTATAACTTTTCTACGGTGTTTGGTCTTCAGAGTAACAAATTGAAAATCCTAGGTGGAAACGTCGCCGAAATTGAATTAAATATCAAAAACTTTCAAATTTCAGCGGACGCCTTTTATCGATTAGAATTAAAACCTTCATTTCGCGAAGGTCGACAAATGCGTAGAGACATCTATGTCATTGGGTTAAAAGGATCTAGCACGGTTTCTATTGGCTCAGAAGTGCGTATTACATTTTTCCGTGAATTTGACTCAAAAGCAGACGCTTTGTCAAATTTGAAGCCTTATGGATTGAACCGTATTCCTAAAAATGCAAATGAGCTATTGAATAAGCTAAATGTAGACGATGGTGTTCGCGTTGAAGTCATGGGCAATTTAGAGATTTCTAAAGAGTTTAATGATGTTGCAAATAGTGCGAATTTATCTGCGATCTTGGGTTACGATGTATTTCAAGGTTTATTTACTGCGGATATCTATCGCTATAGTGAAAATGATGTTCGAGCGCGTTTCATGGGGACGATCAATCGGGGAACTGTAAAAGCCAAGGCGGGTATAAATTGGCTTTATAATTTTAAAGGATCAAAAATTTTACCTCGTTGGTTCCGCGAACTATTCGAAGTGAACTTAGATTTTAATATTTCTAAATCATTTAATTTTTTCGATAAATATCCAATTGAAACACATGTCGCGGATTACTATTTCCGCTTTAATAATATGACATTGATGCAGGCGGCTATTCCGCCGGGTTGTAACTTCCAAGTACCGACAGGAATTGCATCTATCGACAATGCCGGGTTAAGCCCTGAGTCTGCATTTGATGAAGTTCTTGCGAATGTGCGCCGTGGAAAATTCATGGCGGTGTTTAATCCAAATATCGACGAGACTGAATTGTCGGCTTCGTTTCAAAGAAATGCATCACGCGCGGAAACTATTGCGTGTATGGATGCCTCTCTACCAAACTATAAAAAACGCGTTCAACATTTCTTCAAAGGTCGCATGTCATCTGATGTGTTCTCTTTAGATTTTGGACCAAAAATCAGCCACTTTTTAAGAAACAAGCATACGGAAGGAAGTTCTGAAGTTTACGTGGCATCGTTAGAAAAAGGACAAGAATTTAACTATTACGTTCTTTTAAATACCGCTACGAAATCAGAGCAGTCTTATTTATTTGGTCGTTGGGAGAGTGAATATGAAACGGATCTGGACGCTTTGTATTTATCAGATAAAGCTAAAAATATTCACGGTTTCTTGGATTTCGTAAAACGTATTCAATATCGTGATAAATCTATGTCGGTATCGAGACTAAATAACATTCGAAATACATTAGATCGTTCGATTCCTGTGAATTTTCCAGATCGTAATAGATTATTGGATTTAGTTCCTAAAACAGAACAACGGGATGCGTGGATTTCATTTGTTTATACTTTATCTAGCCAAGTGATATTCGAGCTTGAAAAGATGGATCGCGCGACTTTATACCACAAATTGGAGTCGTTTCTGTTGAAGCACCCTGAACGCTACAAGATGGGGTTACCTTCGGATAATCCTGGCGACGGAGGAGCACAAACACTCACTGAATATATCAATGATATGTATTATCGCTTGGTAAGATTATCAGATACATCCGTTTCATCACGTGATCGTTTCAGCGCATTAGAGCAACTGATGGCCGATAAAGTGTTCTCGGAATATATCTTCAGAGAAATGTTCCCATCGTTAATCACTGCAGATATCGCAAATAACGAAATGAGCATTACAATGAGCGTGACATCCAGAGACATTACGTTAGTGGAAGATCGCATTGGCAGAAATAAATACTCGCAAGTGTACAGCGCAGTATTGTTGTTACGATCGATTCTAAATGATCGTTCATTAGATATCCGTCTAGAGGGCGCAACAGCAGTCGACCCAACGTCTGATGTCGTAACTGATGAAAATCCAGTTAAGATGAAAGGCTTTAACGTATTTTAGTTCGTTCGATACGTCCTGTTTATGTTTTGTAAACACATGTTTACGTCAAAGATTGACTCACGTTTGCGATTTTCGTTAACGTGAGTGTTATGATGGCTATACAAAGCATTCTCATCAAAGAGTTGGGGCAAAGAAAGGAACGTAATCCGTTGTTTTCTTTACGTGCGTTTGCTCGCCAATTAAATATAAGCCCAGCGCAGTTATCGTTGCTTATAAATGGCAAGAAACATCTGACACCTAAGTTGGCCGGACAACTAATTGAAAAGTTAAATCTAACGCCGTCTGAAGCTATGGATTTGCTAGATGACTCCGCTCCGTTAAAAAAGAAACTAAAAACACCCAAGACAGAACTTCGTCTATTATCCGAAGAAGAGTTTAGTTTAATCGCGGATTGGGTTCATTTTGCTATTTTAGAACTTGCCGTATTAAAAAGAAATGTAGCGACCTCACGATGGATTGGTGCAGAACTCGGAGTCGATCCCACGCGAGTGATGGATGCTCTAGCTCGACTTCAGCGTTTGGAATTTATTTCTGTCGAAGATGGGAAGCTAAAGAGAACTGCAAAACCCCTGGTCACCCAAACCGATGTGCCATCGGCAGCTATTCGCAAATATCACAAAGGTAACCTGGATTTGGCCCGGGAGAAAATTGATAGTATTCCCGTAGAGCTTCGTGAGTTTTCTGCGATGACGACAACGGTAAGTCTAAAGAAACTAAAAAAAGTGAAAGCGCTGATTACTGAATTCAAGCATAGATTGAATCAAGAATTGGAAGGTGACGACGCTAGCGAAGTCTATACACTATCGATTCAATTATTCCCATTAACTCAGGTGCAAAAACGGGTACCGCCAGGAAAGGGGACTGTATGAGAAACATAGTTTTTTTATTTTCATTGATTTCGAGTTTAAGTGTTTTTGCTGGAGGGAGTTTTGTCGGTAATGGTGGGGATTGGTTTATTCGCAAGTTGCCACTGCTAAAAGTTAAGTTACCTGATGATTTCGGAGTTGTGGAAGGTGTTCAGTATAAAAAAGTGGGTTTACGTAAGTGCGGTGCCAAAGATCTGAATCGACTAAACGTCAAAAACGATATTCCAGATAAGGTTAATGTTATCTATCTACCTGATCGAAACTGGAATGCCTATCGAGTTATGCTAGAGAATAGCAAGTACCTTGTATGCAGTTTAGGTGCTGCTGATAGAAACCCTAAAACGTCGCTGCAGACATTAGTTATCAACGAAGACACCAATCGAATTTTGTACCGATCTAATGGAGAGGTTAAGTATTCTAAGTCGTATGGTTCTTCGGAAGAAAAATTTGGCAACTTACCAATTGGATCATTCTTTATCAATTTAGATCCTGGGGGTTTGTATATTGGGTATAATCTGCAAGATGGGATGAACGAAATTGGTTATCCTCGCTGCATCTATTTTAAGCCCGAGCCCGCACCTGCCGATTTCGTTTACATTGCACTTTCTATTAAAGAGCGCGATAGACCGTACTTTGTGCAAAA
>DDTZ01000126.1 GCA_002344565.1 Bdellovibrionaceae bacterium UBA2351
TAGCCTCTTTGTGTCCTCCCATTTATAATATCAGTCCATTTGATCCATTGAGTGTGATTTGGAATGAAATAAAAATCACTGGTGCTGAGCCGAAAACTATCGCGGGAATTATTTTCCTGGGTAAAAAATATGTCAGTAACGTTGCGGAATGGAATGCCATTAATCCCCTTGAACGTATCAAGAGCTTTGGCTTGGATCACAAGGTTGCTCTTTACCTATCAGCGCCTCCTTATGACAAATATGGTGTTTTTAAGGAGGTGAATAAAATGGCTCATATCGCCCGTGAGCGTGGATTGAATATAACTTGGCACCCTTTGTATGGTAGACATTGAGCTGTTGACACTAACTCTTTGGCCGAGTTTATGGTTAACGAATAGCAATCGCGAACAAAATACGGATGTTCTGAATTTACATTAGCTTTGTAGAATTTAAGGGGTTTTGAAGAAAAATGGTCGGAGAGACAGGATTCGAACCTGCGACCCCCTGCTCCCAAGGCAGGTGCGCTACCAAACTGCGCTACTCTCCGCGTGGGACTCAAATTAGTCTTCCTATTGGTCTTTTGTCAATTTTAAATTCAATAGTTTTATTAGGTTATTGGCCTGAATTCTAAGCAGAAGTGGCTAGTCTGTTGCCTAGTTGCTATAGGTAATGGCCAAAAGCAGAACGAATCTGCTTTGAGATTTGCTGAAAACTGTAAATAATAAACGAACTAACTACTTGAAACTATTCTTTGAAATGAGTTTGTGATTGCCAAAGATCGATAAAGCTTATTTACCTTTCCTTATTTTGGGCGCTCTGGCTGTTTTTCTATTTTTTTATGATCCTCCCGCTTCTATTTGTGAGGTACAAATGAAATCCTACCGGCTGAGCATGGTGGGTAAACTTTATGGTCGTAAGGTTGAAAAAAATGTGATGCCTGCGAAGATTAGTGATGCTGTGTCTCGCTGTCAAAAGGGCAAAACCTCAGGTAGTTGCATGGATTTTTTCGATATCATCAACGACGCTCTTACTAACCTGAATCAGTTTGATGATGAGTGTCGACCAGGGCTAACTGAAGAGAAACCTCTTTTCGAAAACTCAAAACGTTTTTTCCTTATTATGAATGCTTTGGCTTGGGGTGATAAGGTTCCTGTCGACAATCGCGAGAACTGGTTTAGCCAATCCAATCTTTACGTATATTGTAAAAATAAAAACTTTCTGAAATCGATTATGGAACCGGAAGCTTTTGATGGACTGGTGGCTCAGTCTATTCGTAGTTTTCCCTATGAAAAGTTACCTTTTGATTTCGATGAGAATTCGGATGAGTTTATAAACAATAAAGCTATAAATAAACTTTCTGTGGAAGAAATTACGGCAAAAAGCATTATGTCTATTCGCTGTGACGGAATTTAAACTAAAAGGTGCGTATGTCTAAATTAACCATCGGACTTGCTCAGTTAAATTCGAATGATGATGTAAATCGAAACGTCGACCAAGTTATTAAACTTATCGAATCCATTCCTGTTGGGGTGGACATCGTTTTTTTTCCAGAGAATTCTTTGTTTTTCCGAATAAATGAAAAAGACTCTGTTGGTTATCTCGACATTAGGGGCGAAGAATTAAAAAAAATTGCGAAAGCCTGCTCTTATAAAAAAGTACATGCTCACTTGGGCTCAGTTGCTTTGATGGAAAACGGTACACCAACAAACTCCTCAATATTAATTTCTTCGACCGGTCAGGTTATTCGGTCTTACACTAAAATTCATTTGTTCGACATTCAACTTAATCAAGAGAAAGCGATCCGTGAATCTGATTGCTTTCGCCGTGGTGAGGTTCCCTCGATTTTTACTCTTAAAGGCTGGCGGTTTGGGCAGACTATTTGTTACGACATTCGCTTCTCGGAGCTATATCGTTACTATAGCTCGATGAACGTGGATGCTTTGCTTATTCCTGCGGCTTTTTTAAAGAAGACGGGTATTGCGCATTGGCATACGTTGAATCGGGCTCGGGCCATCGAGAGCCAGAGTTTTGTAATTTCAAGCGCACAGATGGGCCCTCACTATTCAAAGCAGGGCGAACACTTAGTACGCGAAACATTCGGTCATGCTCTGTGTGTGTCTCCTTGGGGAGAGGTGTTAGTTGATATGGAGCGAGCTCCAGCGATTCAAATCGTCGAGTTAGACAAAACACAAATTGAAAACGTCAAAAAGCAGATTCCTATGGACAGTCATCGGTGGGCGACTCCGACTTCATGGAAAGCTTGCGAAATTAGCCTGGATTAGTAGCTAAACAAGAGTGTTGAATTGCAGCTGTTTCCGGTCACTAGTGTCAAAACCAATATTGCGATCAATGGTTGAGTGTGGGCACTAGTTTGTGGCAGTATAGTTGAAAGTTTAATGAAAATGAAAACTGTTTAAATTTTAAGGTGTTTAGAATGAAAACAAACGGAATCAAATTGATTTTATTAGTGGTTTTTGCACACATAGCCTCTTATGGAGAGAGTGTTACGCTTGAAACATTTGAATCTATTTCCGCCGCAATAAAAAGTAAGAAGAATGCCGTACTTCAGGACGAAGCGCCGCTAAAAGTTTTACCCCAATACAGTCAGCCTCAAAGAAAAATTCAAGCTACAACAGAAGCCTCTGAATCATCTCTAAGTACAGAATAATTAGGAGCTCAAAATGAAGAATAATTTTTTTCCTCTTCCAGAAAGTGTTCAGCGCGAAGAAATGGAAACTGACGTTTTGATCGTTGGTGGCGGAGTGGCAGGTTTATCGTGCGCACTGGAAATTGCCAATATTTATGAAAAAAAGAAAGCCACAGATCCTAATGGGGCAGGCGAAATGCCAACCATTATGGTTCTTGAAAAAGCATCCGAAATTGGAGCCCATAGTTTTTCTGGCGCAGTTATGAACCCTTCTGCACTGAAAGAATTGTTGCCTAACTACATAGAGCTAGGCTTCCCGTTTGAGTCTGAGGTTAAGGAAGATGAAGTTCATTATTTAACTAAGGTGGGCAATTTTAAATTACCAGTGACGCCGCCTCCATTTAAAAATCATGGCAACTACATCGTTTCATTATCTAAAGTAAATCGCTGGCTAGGGCAGCAGTGTGAACAAAAGGGAATCATGGTATTCCCAGGATTCGCTGCTGTTGAAGTGCTGTATGATGGTGATACTGTAATTGGTGTTCGAACCGGTGATAAAGGGCGTGATAAAGATGGAAATCCAAAAGCTAACTTCGAACCGGGACTTTTGATTAAATCTAAAATGACTGTGTTTGCGGAAGGTTCTCGCGGCTCATTGTTCCGCGATCACGCAAAGAAACTGAAGCTGTATGAAGGAAAAAATCCAGACGTTTATGAAGAGGGTGTTAAAGAAATTATTCAATGTCGTCCAGGTTCTATCAAACCCGGAAAAGTGATTCATACATTGGGTTTCCCATTAAAGAAAAGTATTGGTGGAACATTTATCTACACGCTTCCTGGTGACAAAATAATTATTGGTATTGTAGCGTATCTAGATACGCAAGACCCGCTGCTAGATCCGCATAGAGAATTGCAAAAATTGAAAACTCATCCGTTTGTGATGGAGATGATCAAAGACGGAAAAATTTTAGCATACGGTGGTAAGACATTGCCGGCCGGTGGTTGGTATTCTATGCCGAAACTGTTTGGCTCTGGCTGGATGGTTTGCGGTGATACGGCAAGTATGGTGGATGTTCAAAAGCTTAAAGGTATTCATTTAGCGATGAAGTCTGGGATGCTGGCTGCTGAAACGGCAATGGACGCGTTAGCTAAAAGTGACTTTACAGCGAACACCTTGGCTTCATTTGAAACAAAAATTCAGGAAAGTTTTGTAAAGACGGAACTGTACCGTGTACGGAATTTCCATCAGACCTTATCAAAAGGTATTTTGAAATCTTTACCATTAATTGGCCTGCAAGAGATCACTGGTGGACGTGGCCTAATTGATAATATGAAGTCACACGTTGATGCTAAAGAAACTAAACCTGTGGATGAGGTATGGCCTAATAAAGCGGAGATGGAAGAGTCTATTCAGCTACCAAAGCCGGATGGTATTTTATTCATGGATAAGCTTTCTAGCGTATATTTGACGGGTACTATGCATGATGAAGATTCTCCCAATCATCTTCTATTACAGAATGGGGACGTTTGTAGAACCGTTTGTGAGCCTAAATACAAGTCACCATGTACGATTTTCTGTCCAGCGGCTGTTTATGAAATGATTCCATCGTCAGAGCACTCGGGCCAAAAAGAATTGAAAATTAACTACACAAACTGTATACACTGCAAGACTTGCGACATTAAGTGCCCATTTGAAAACATCGACTGGACAACTCCCGAGGGTGCTGGGGGTCCCAAATATACAGAAGTGTAGATAGAATAATATATGGCTGATTTTTTTGCGTCTTGTCCCTCTGAACTTTCCGGAATCTTGTACAAAGAGTTAGAAGCGCTGGGGATGGAGAAGCTAGAAAAGACCAATAGCGGAGTTTATTTCCAAAGCTCTTGGGAAGGCTGCTATAAAGTAAATCTACATTCTCGTATTGCGAGCCGTGTTTACAAACCGGTTCTTGAGTTCATCGCCTATGATAAAGATCAATTGTATGGTGAAATTCAAAAACATGATTTCACCAAGTACATCGACCCTAACCAAACCATATCTATTGATGTAAAAGTTAAAGACTGCATGATGCATGATCAACGTTTCGTTGCCATGAGAATCAAAGATGCCATCGTAGATCAGTTCCGTGATAAAACGGGAACGCGCCCAGATGTTGAAAATAAAAATGCAGATTTAAGGATTCACGTAAAAGCGACTAAAAATAATTTCTGGGTAGCTTTAGATACGTCGGGTAATAGTTTGTTTATGCGTGGTTATCGTAAAGAGGTTGGAGAGGCTCCTCTTAAAGAGAACTTAGCGGCTGGTTTAATTGCCCTGACTGAATGGGATCGTAAATCTCCGGTTGTGGATCCTATGTGTGGATCTGGTACTTTATTGATTGAAGCGGCCATGATGTACATGAACATGGCGCCAGGAACTCTTAGAAAAAAATTCGGTTTTCAAAACTGGAAAAACTATCGCAAAGAAGTTTGGGAAAAATTAGTGAATGAAGCGATGGAAGCTGAATTACCGCCGCCTGAAACCCCGATGTTCTTTGGTTATGATTTGGATAGCCAAATGACGAAGAAGGCGAAAATTAATGCCCAAGAAGCGGGTGTCGAAGCTTTTGTTAAGTTCAGAAAAGAAACTCTTTCGTTGTTAAAGCCGGAAGTGGAAAAAGGTATTTTGATCACGAATCCCCCGTACGGAGCGCGTATTGGGGAAGAGGATTGGTTGAAAGATGTTTATCGTGACCTTGGGTATTGCTTTAAGCATTCATTTAAAGGTTGGGATTGTTGGGTTCTATCAGGCAATAAAGACTTGATTATGGAGCTTAAATTAAAAGCGGATCGCCGAATCATGGTGTTTAACGGTCCAATTGAATGCCGATTCCTAAAATACTCGATGTATTAGAAATACAAAAAAAGCTCAGCGGTATGGCCCTGAGCTTTTTTTGTTTTTAGGGTATTTTAAATTAAAATTAAGAAATAAATTTAGTAACCGCTGTAACGGCTGCGAGCACACCAAGCACTACAACGAACGCGTAGAGAGCCATGGGACCCATTACTTGACGCTTGATCATCGTTAGAGCCGCGCCGACCACTAACCATAGAGCAATTTTGATGTACACCCAAACTGGTAGCTGGCTCATAAAGCCCAAACGTGCCGCTAAGCCAAAACCAGAAACTAGAAGAATCAATAAACCGATTCCATGAAGAATTGAGAAGAACTTTTTCTTAGCGTTCGTTTTATCCTGCATCACGTAGAATATGTATCCAGATAGCGAAGTGAACGTGATGATGAGGCCAGTGTAGTGAAGAACTTTGTAAAACTCGTACGGCATAGGGTTACTCCTCTTGTTTAATCTTCTATGTTTAATTTTTTTAGGACGACATTTAGTTTTTTTCTAATATCGACAATATTGCCAAGACTAGAAAGTGTTCTAAGTGCGTCCTTCAGCGGTTGTAATGGATAGCCCCCGTATTGTCCACCTTCGTTGATATCGTTCGTAACTGTGGAGCGGCCAGCTAATGTGACTCCGTCTGCTACGGTTAGTTGTGTGGAAACGACAGAGTTGCCTCCAGTTGTAAAACGTTTTCCTAAATGAGTTGAGCCCGCGACAAAAAATCCGGCCGCGATTAAAGAGTTTTCACCAACAGTGCAATTGTGGGCGATGTGGCAAAGGTTATCCAATTTGGAACCAGAGGCGATGATAGTAGAATCAATCGTCGCCCGGTCTATGCAACAACTTGCGCCCATTTCAACATTGTCACCGATTACAACATTTCCAATTTGAGGAACTTTGTAGTGGCGATATTGGTTGTCAGTGTAGAAGCCAAAACCGTCGGAACCAATTGTAGTGTGAGCATGGATATCGCAGCGATTGCCGATCACGCAGTTGTGGCCAACATAAACTTGCGCATGTATGACTGTGCCTTCACCTATAGTCGCATCGTCTTCAATGACAGAGTTTGGTCCAATGGAAGTGCCGTCGCCGATTTTAACATTCTTACCGATGAAAACATGAGCTCCGATATTTACGTTTCTTCCGATCGTGGCCTGAGGAGATACCACGGCTGTGTGGTGGATGCCCTTGTGGAATTTTTTTGTCCCTTTGTCGAACAGCGGTAGAACTTGGGTCATCGTAAGTTTTATATTTTTAGTTGAAAAAATGCTGACATTTTTGGGTAGGTCAGGCGGCAAAATTTTTTCTAGTGCGATAATGGCACTGGCTCCGCCTGCGAGCGAGGCTGCCCATTGTTCTTTAGTTGAGACGAAAACTAAACTCGATTTTTTTACTTTCTCGGGCGTAGAAACGCTGTGGATAGTGGAAGTGATGGTTCCGTAGACGTGTTTTAAGTCAGTGTCAGAAATAGTCAGAAGATCGTCGAGTTTGCTTACGGACATGTTAAGTTTCCTTATCAATTTTGCATAGCAAAAAATAAATTTTAAAAGGTTACATTCTTATGAAGTTAGTATAAGCCTGCAATAGGTAAAGACGCAACACAGGAGGATGCTGTTTATGGCCAAAAAAACCGTAAAAAAACAGCCACTTAAAGCCGTGGCGAAAGCCGCAGTTAAAACAGTAGCAAAGACAGTCGCTAAAGCCGCTAAAAAAATAGTAAAAAAGGCCACAGAGCCTTCAAAGGCGAAAGCCGTTAAAACCGCTCCTAAAAAAGTGGAGAAAGTAGCTAAAGTTAAAATGGCTCCTGTGGCGAAGAAAACCGAAGAGAAAAAAACAAAAGTAGTTGCGGCTCCAGAAAAAATGAAAATGCCAACAACTTTGTCTGCTAAAGGCAAAGTTAAAGAGCTTAAAGAAACGCCAGAAACTGAGATTGAGGCGGACGCCGGCGTTGAAGACGCGACGGCAGCTCCACAAAAAGTGGACATTGAAAAGCCCAAAAAGAAAACAGCGGCTCAAAAGAAAAAAGAGAAGCTTGAGATAGATGCTAATGTTAAATGGGGCGACCTTTTTGAGAAGTATAAGCAATTAAAACCGGTAAATTACAGTATGAAAGATGTATTTGAAGCGAATCAGCCTATTCAGCATAAAGTTTTAGGCTGGGGTTGGGTGATTTCTTCAGAAAACGATCGTTTGGAAGTATTGTTTAAGGACGGTAAGAAAATTCTGATCAGCAACTATAAATCGTAGTCAAAAGGCCCTGATTTTGGGCATTTGGATGAAAAAAGGTAGTTGCCAAACTAGGGGAACTCTCCTAAAAATAAGTGAATGGCGAAAGACGATTTAGCGCAAGTAGATGGTAAGGTTGTAGACGCCCTTGCTGGGGGCCTCTACAAAATATTATTGGATAATAATGTGGAAATTTCCGCAAAGTTGTGCGGGAAAATGCGACGATTTAACATTAGAGTTGTCGTCGGTGACCGCGTAACGGTGGGCGTGTCTCCTTATGACCCTTCTCACGGCCTCATCATGTATCGACATAAATAAATAATTAAAAAATTCGTATCTTCATTGTAGGTGACTCATGGAACAGACCCTTCAGCTTTATTTTTCAAAATTTCATCCTGGACTTAGTGTAAAATCAATTCAAGCAGTTTTGGAACTGTCTGCCGAAGGCGGCACGATTCCTTTCATTGCACGTTACCGTAAAGAAAAGACAGGTAACTTAGATGAAGTGCAAATTCGCGCGATCGTAGAGGGTAACGAAACGTACCAAGAGATCGTGAAGAGAAAAGCCTTCTTAATCAAAGAAATTGCAGAACAAAACAATCTGACGGAAGAAATCAAAAAACGTATCGAGGTTTCTTGGGATCTTGGCGAGCTAGAAGAGATCTATCGTCCGTTCAAAAAGAAAAAGAAAACAAAGGCAACTATCGCCCGTGAAGCTGGTTTAGAACCTCTATCGCAATGGATTTGGGACTTGGGTCATGGCACGATTAAAGATGAAATGACGATGGAGATGAAAGCTAAGCAGTTCATCAATCCAGCTCATAAAATTCAAACATATGAAGAGGCGCTAAAAGGCACGCAAGATATATTAGTTGAGAAAATTGCAAATGATCCTGATTTGCGTGCTAAGGTCCAAAAAGACTACATGGACAACGGTAAGGTGGGTTCTAAAGCGGCTAAAGGCTTTAAACCAAACTCTAAATATGAAATGTACAAAGAGTTTGAAGAACCAGTTAAGAGCTTGATAGAAACGAAAAGCTCTCATCGCTATATGGCGATGAGACGTGGATGGCAGGAAGAAGAGTTGTCATTAAACGTGACTGGTAATGACGAATTATTATTAAAACAGTATGTTCAATTCGCAACAACTAATCCAGACAATCAAATTGGCGATTTCTTGGCAAATTGTGCTAAGGTGGCGTTGAATGTTTATGTTCTTCCTTCGGTAACAAACGAAGTTCACCGTCTATTAAAAGATAAATCGGATCTTGATGGTATCAAAGTTTTCACAGAGAACGTGCGAAAGCTTTTATTAGCGTCCCCGTTTGGTTCTAAGTGCGTATTAGGTATTGATCCAGGATTACGTACGGGGTGCAAAGTAGCCTTAGTTGATAAAGGTGGAAACTTCATTTCTCACACTGTAATGCAAATTCTTGGGGATGATGCGGAATCTAAAGCTAAGAAACTTTTCTCGGAAGTTCTTAAGCAAATTCAAATCGACGCGGTTGCTGTAGGTAACGGTACGGCCGGTCGCCAGACGGAAACGTTTGTTCGAAAAATTTTAAAAGATTTAGGAAAAAATATTCCGGTAGTATTGGTGAACGAGTCAGGTGCCTCTGTATACTCGGCATCTGATGTCGCTCGCCAAGAATTCCCGGATTTAGATTTAACTGTAAAGGGCGCGATCAGTATTGCTCGTCGTCTGCAAGATCCGCTAGCGGAGCTTGTTAAGGTGGATCCAAAATCAATTGGTGTGGGTCAGTACCAGCATGATGTGAATCAATCACAATTGAAAAAATCTTTGGATAGCGTTGTTGAGTCATGCGTAAATGCCGTGGGTGTAGATGTGAATACAGCGTCCGCTTCATTGTTGTCGCATGTTTCAGGGATCGGCCCTTCATTAGCACAAAATATTGTTGAGCATAGAAAAACCAAAGGTTTATTCACTGAGCGTGGAGAAATTTTAAAAGTTGCGAAATTTAGCGCGAAAGTGTTTGAGCAAGCGGCTGGTTTCCTAAGAATTCAAGCGGGAAAAGTGTTCCTCGATTCAACTGGTATCCATCCTGAGCGCTATTCTGCTGTCAAAGATATGGCGCAAGATCTAGGCTTACCGATTAGTGATCTCGTGGGTGAAGGCGCAAAGAAACTTCTTGAGCACAGAACAAAATGGGCCAAGTTGGTGGGTGAGTTTACATTCGATGATATTTATAAAGAGTTGGAAAAACCAGGTCGCGATCCTCGCGATCCTTTTAAAGTGTTCCAATTCCGTGATGATATTTTTGAAGTTAAAGACTTAAAAGAAGGTTACATCTGTCCGGGTATCGTGACGAATGTGACTAACTTTGGTGCGTTCGTTGATATCGGTGTTCATCAAGATGGATTAGTGCATATTTCTGAGTTGTCTCATAAATTTGTTGAAGATCCTCGTAAAGTGGTGAACCCAGGTGATCAAGTTCAAGTTATGGTTATCAAAGTGGACACAGAGAAAAACCAAATCGCTTTAAGTATGAAACTTGAAGCAGCTCCTGCTGAGGATAGCAAACGTGAAGCGCGTGCTCCTCGTCAAGATAACAGCCGTAGAGAAATGGGTGCGGGACCAAAATCGTTCCAAAAACCAGCTCATGGGTCGCAAGGTGGCGATAGAAATAGAAAAGACGGTGGTGGTGGAAACTTCCAGAAGCCAGCACAAAAACCATTTAATAACCCATTTGCTAATTTAGCGAACTTAAAAAAATAACGTAGGAGAATACAATGATCACAAAAATTTCATCTAAGAAAAAAAGAAACAAGAGTTCACGCCACAAAGCGAAGCGCATCACAAAGAAAAAGAAAATGATCGGTCGCAAACAAAGAAAGTAGTTTCAAGTTTGTAGGCACAGGTTAAATAAAAAAGCCATGATGATTCATGGCTTTTTTATTTCTGGCACTTTGTTGCTAGAATTGCTGGGCTTTGGGTTTTTAATTAATAATTAAATGTTCTTAACTAACGATTTAGCTCTATGACTTTTTCTGTGAGCTCTTGAAATCCCTTACCCGCTTCATGTTGGGTGATGTACTTCGGTTTAGATTTTAGTGTAGGTAAGTAAGGTTCGATGTTTCTAACACCGACTCCATTTTCAAAATATGAAAATAGAGGTTCGTCATTCGGTGAATCGCCCGAATACAAACACGAAGTCTGGATTTGGTCTTCTGTTAATCCAAATTCATTCATCAAAATAAATTTGGCAGTCGTGAGTTTGTCATACGATCCGAACCAGCCATTTACGTGGATGCTGCTGAGCTTGGCCTGGGCGCCGTGTTTTTCAAATATAGAAATAATTTGCTGAGTTTGTTCTTTTGTTAGTGGTGGAATGTCTTCACAGATGTCGACGGCGAGATCGAACATACGACAAAATTGATCAGATGAAATTTTGCTTTCAGGAATTTTCTGAAGGATTTCGTTTTTGATGGTATTTAGTTTGTTCGTGTTGCCTTCGATCAATTCCGGTGATGAGGCAAAATAGCGTTTCATTTGCTTGTTAATGTAGCGAAAGAAGAAGGCGCCATTTTCGCCGATGACCCCGTCTATGGGCCAGGTGCGAGCCATCATTTCACACCAGCCCGCAGGGCGGCCAGTAACAATAATTGTTTTGATGTCATAGTCTTTTAGTTTCCAAAGAGCAGAGTAGCTATCACTGGGAACTCGGCCTTCGGTTGTAATGGTGTCATCAAGATCTGAAAGAACGAATTTGATTTTGTTTTTTAATTCAGCAATTGGTTTTGGACTTGAATTCATTTGTCCATGCTGTGCTTAAAGGCAAAAGAGTTCAATCAAGGTCCTGTGTTGGAAGCAAAGGGTCAAATTAAAGACTTGCGGTGTGAAGCGATCGTTTCTATTTTAAGTATTGGATTTGATTAATTTTTGACAAAAAGGAATAACGAGAAATGCCCTCAGGAAAAAAGCTCGTAGTAGTTGAGTCACCGACCAAAGCAAAAACTATTCGGAAATTCTTGGGCAAGGAATTCATCGTTGAATCTTGCATGGGTCACATTCGCGACCTACCTCAATCCGCAAAAGATATCCCAGAAAAATTAAAAAAAGAAAAATGGGCGCAGTTAGGCGTTAACGTTGATAAAAACTTCGAACCTCTTTATTGCATTCCTAAAGATAAAGTTAAGGTTGTAAAAAATCTGAAAGACAAATTAGAAGAAGTCGATGAAGTCTACCTAGCGACGGACGAAGACCGCGAAGGGGAAAGCATTTCTTGGCATTTAGTGGAAGTGCTACATCCAAAGGTTCCTACAAAACGAATGGTCTTTAACGAGATCACAAAAGAAGCGATTTTAAAATCTTTAAAAGATACACGTGAAATTGATTACAACCTTGTGAGAGCACAAGAGGCACGTCGTGTACTTGATCGCTTGGTGGGTTATACGATTTCTCCATTATTGTGGAAGAAAGTCGCTTATGGATTGTCAGCAGGTCGTGTTCAGTCTGTGGCGGTTCGCTTGATCGTTGAACGTGAGTTAGATCGCATCAAGTTTAAAAAAGCCGAATACTGGGGAATTAAGACTGATCTATTAAAATCAAATATTCAGTTTGAATCTAGACTGCTTGAAACTCAAGGAAAGCGCATTGCTATTGGTAAAGATTTTGATGGTAACACCGGCCAGTTAATTGGCGAAAAAAATATTTTTCTATTAAATAGAAAAGAATCTGAACGTATCGTTGCTGAAATTAAAACTAAGCCATGGAATGTTCAGGACGTTGAAGAAAAACCAGTTAATCGTCGTCCATCGGCGCCGTTTATTACATCAACGCTGCAACAGGAATCGAATCGTAAATTGGGCTTGTCATCGCGTGAGACAATGCAAACTGCACAGAAATTGTACGAGCAAGGTTTCATTACCTATATGAGAACGGATTCGACATTTTTGTCTCAGGAAGCGATTTCAGCGGCTCGTGCCTGTATCACAAAAAAATATGGTAAAGAATATCTTCCCGATCAACCTCGTAATTACGAAGGTAAAAAAGCTAAGGGTGCTCAAGAAGCCCATGAGGCGATTCGCCCAGCGGGCCAGCAGTTTATCGATCCGGATGAAACAGGATTGTCCGGTGTTCAGCTTAAGCTTTATGAATTAATCTGGATGCGTACGATGGCTTCGCAAATGGTCGATAGTCGTCAAAAGCAAGTGGCGGTGAAAATCAAGGCTGGTGATCATATATTTACATCATCAGGGATGACAATCGAGTTTCCAGGTTTCTTACGTGCCTATGTTGAAGGTAGCGATGACCCGGAAGCGGAATTGTCAGACCGCGAAGTTCGTTTGCCAGCTTTAAAAGTTGGTGACAGCGTCGAAGCAAAAAATATCGAACCCACTCAGCACGAAACTAAACCGCCGGCGCGTTATACCGAGGCGAGCTTAGTTCAGACGATGGAAAAAGAAGGCATCGATCGTCGCTCAACATACGCCAGTGTTATTGGTACGATCATTGATCGTGGTTACGTCAAGAAGCAGGCGAACGCTTTGTA
>DDTZ01000170.1 GCA_002344565.1 Bdellovibrionaceae bacterium UBA2351
ACGAAAAATATTCTGCCAGGAAGTCCGCAGGGGATCGTTCTGTCCTATATCGAATCGATCTTTATCAGAAAGTATATCATTGATAAAAAAGCAGATGATATCAAAGCGGCTCTGCGTGTTCAGTATGACTATGTTAGTAAAAATGGAACTCTGTTTGAACGGTCATTGTTTCTAATGACACTCGCTAATCATTCGCTTTCAAAAAAAGATTTTACGAACGAAGTGAATGCATTAGTTGAGCTAGTGAAAAAATCATTAGAGCAAATGAAAGATACGGCAAGCCCAATTCAGTATGGAAATTTCGTTCCGCAATCCCAAAATGGTTGGGCAGCGTATCCGGGTAAAGCGGTTTCTTCAATGGCGATTGCGTACCGATCACTAGTTGTAGCTGCCGATTTCGCTAACGACGGTATGCGTGCGGCAAAAGGCGCAGCGTCTGTAGCAAAAGTAACCTACATTAACGACACGATTAATCGCTTAGTTAAAAAGAATATCTTAGCTAACTACAATGGCTATTATTTTGGATCGACATTCGATAACGGCGTTACGTTGACGTCCCTAGTAGACATTATCACAAAAGACGTAGAAGCTACGGTTTCTAAAAAAGACATCGTGAAGAATTTAGAAGTTATGATTAATGATAAAGTCGTCCCGGCATCTGAGCTTGTGGTAAGCAATCATCTAACAGGTTACAATGTTGTATTCAAAAATGGTAAACTATTGGGTGATCAAATTAAAGTATCTGTGAATTCGGTTCTAGAAAATCAGATACTGCGTGCTAAAGTTTCCAAGTTGTCATCAAATGGTAGCTTGAAGTCAAAAGCTGCTGGCTGGAACATTGATCGTAAGTACTACCGTGTAAATGAAAAAGGCGAAAAGAAAGAAATTCAATCTGGCGAAAAATTGCAAGTAGGTGAACTTGTTTATTGCGAAGTGAAATTTGATAGAATGAAAGACAGAAACTTCTGGCAGTCTCGTTACTATGTTGTAACAAATGACACTCCAGCGGGATTTGAAACGATTCAAGAAGATCAAGTCTATCGTGGGTCTCCGTATAGTTTGCCGCTAATGTCAGCCACAAAGACACGCGAAATTTTGAATCATCAAACGCGTTGGTTCTTTGATTTCTCTCGGGGTTGGATGGATAACGCAACTCAAGTGGGTGTTGTCTACCGTGTACAATATCCGGGTGAATTTAATGCTGGTATAGCAAAGATTGAAGACTTCTATGATGAAACAAAAGCTTCTTACACTCGCTCTAACGTGTTTACTGTGGAATCAAAACAGTAACGCCGGGTTAAAGGTCCGCTTTGCAGAAGGTTCTGCCGCGGACACAGCCAGTGTCAAAGAATCATTAGAAAAAACGGCACATGATTTTTGGTTCTCGGAGGAACAGTACTGGAAAGTCGTTCCTATTGAGCAAGAACTTGAAGTCGATTTCTCGTTGGTTTCGACAGACCATCTGGCACAAACACGCCGTCATCGAATCAGTTTTAATATCTATACGCCTAAAGCAGATTTAGATTCTACTCTTCGTCATGAATTAGCTCATGTTTTTCTAAATAGCCAGTGTCCACTGCTGACTGACGGATTCGCTCAAGAGTTGTTTGCCTATTGGCGCAGTGGTGATTACCTGCGTTTGTTATATGGTCAGAAGCTCTTGTACACAAAGTCGGATGCATTTAAGGAGCTAAAAGACACATCTCCGTTTGAACCTAGCAAGACGATCGCCGTTGCCCGATTGATCAATGAGTTGGTTAAAAAAGGAAACGAAAATTTCCTAAAAATTTGGTTTAACGATGTCTTGGTGAACTGCCAAGACAAAGCATTTATTGAAAAACAAGACAGTTTGGCTAAGGGATTTTTGGATCGATTGCAGGGAACTCAGGCTAATTTATCTGTTAACGAAAGTGGATTTCTCGTTCTAGATGCTTTAGCAAATGAAGTATTAGTCGCTGAAGGCCCCTGGCAGAAAAAACAGTCTGTCGGATCGACATTAAAGCCATTTGCTGTTTCATTTTTTTCCGATTTAAAAAAAAGTAGATTAAGAAAAAATACGACTGAATGGGAGTGCGGTGAGGCTGCCTGGAAAAAATGGGACTATAGAAAAGCGCTTAATTATTCTTGCAATGGATTTTTTCTAGATGTTCAGCCGAAGCCGGCAGAGCTTGCCAGCTATGTCGATACTCTAAATAGTCTGACCGGATCGCAGTTTCAAACTCAGTGGCTGAATATGGCGGATATCATAGGTTTGTGGCCGACGTTACAATTGAACCTGTTCGATGTTGCTAAAATATATGATTATCTTTTGGAGAAAGATCAAGAGACCGTTGGAATTTTAAAGCAAACGGCCCGCGCTGGTACGCTTTCGGGGACCAGTGATTCCAAGTGGTTTTTCGATAATGGAATAGCGTTAAAATCAGGAACGACCACTAATCTGGATCTATCTGTGGAAACGGGCTTCATCGCCGCCGTGTTTAACTCAGGCAAAACATCGAAAATTGCAGTGTTATATCGATCGGGGCGACGGCCTGTTGATTTACTGTCGGAACTAAAATCCAAAATTCAAAAATTTTTAAAACATCAAGATGCTCTGGCTCGAGTTCAAGTTCTTTCTAGCTTTAAATTGAATTCTATTCAGATTACGTGCCCCACGGTTGTATTTAAAAATGGAATTCAGCAGCCGTTAGGCAGTCAAATCGACTTACAGAAAATGAACTCGGTAAATAATCGGCTTTCGTGTGCTGGAGAGCCATTTCAAGTTCACGCCCAGGATCAAGTCGTGCGCCGCCTGTTTGGGGACCTGACATTTCAAAAATTGAAACCGGTCGCTAAAATAGGCGACGCACGAAGTGAAAAAAATGCGCGAGCCAGACAAGGATCAGAGTTGGTTCTTACAACCAGTGAACAGCACTATTTAAAAAGTGTTCTGTTTTCAGAGAGCGGCAACTACCGCAATGAATTGAAAAAGGCTTTGCTATTAGTTTTTAAAACTAACTTAGGCTTTTGGAATAAAAAAAAACAACCGATTTGTGACACTACGATTTGCCAAGTGTTTAACTTGAACTATGAATCCGTCACGCTAGCGCAAAAACAATCGATTGATGATTTAATTTTTGATCTGGATTCAACCCATTTAGGAACAACGCAGTGGTTAGAATTTTCGTTAGGTGGAAATGAAATCTGGGAAAAGGAAGTGAGTGTTAAAGACGTGTCTAGTTATTTAAACACTCTAGATCTGACGAAATTTGAATTGCATAAACACAACGACGGGCTGAACCTCGTAATTAACGACAAACCGTTCGCAAATGAACCGTGCGAAAAATTTAGAACCTATTTTAAATTCCGTTCGTGCCCAGACTCCGCAGAAATGTCAGAGCGTGGATTGATAAAATTCAGTGGGCGTGGTGAAGGCCATGAACGTGGGATGGATTTAACAGCCGCTAACCAGATGGCTATTCAAGGTTTTAACTTCGATCAGATCATCGAAGCCTTTTACAAACTGAAAGTGCAAAAATAGAATTACTTAGCTAAATTATTTTAGCCGACTTATTTTATATATGTAAAAACGTCATTTTTGTCGAAACGTACTTTTTTGATGTTTTGATATTTGTCGTCGGCATGACGGTAGCCGCAGGCAACGCCTGCCACAGTCGCATAACCCGAATTTTCAATACCTAAAACTTTGTCGTAGCCTTTTGGATCAAGGCCTTCCATTGGACATGTGTCGATATGTAACATCGCGGCTGTTTCCATGATGAAACCCATCGCAATGTACGCTTGACGTTGGGCCCAGTGATAAATCGTTTCACTACGTGGACCATTTAACAAATCGCCGACCATGACTTTTTTGAACCCTGCTAATAGCTTGGGGTCCATGCCGCGCACTTCGGCTGTTTTGTTCACGTGTTTGTCGATTAAGTCTTCGTCTAATTTTACTTTGGTCGTTAGAACAACGTAATGAGAACAATCTTCGATTTGGGACTGACCCCAAGATAACGAGGTCAGTTGTTTTAAAATATCGCGGTTGTGAACAACGATGAATTTCCAAGGTTGTAAACCGTACGATGACGGAGACAGTCTTAACGATTCTTCTAAAATTTCCCAATCCTTGTCGCTGATCTTTTTTGAAGAATCAAATTTTTTAACAGCGTAACGCCAAGAGAGTTGTTTTAGAACGTAATCGTGATTCATAACTACTACTTAGTTTCGAAGCTAGAAACTTCAAAAGGCCCTTTGATGAACATGGGATCATTCGAATTTTTAACAGCTGCGACTCTCCAGTAATATTTTTTACCTGCTTCTAGGCCTGTCACATCAAAACTAGGGCGTTTAACGAAATTGTCGTCGACTTTTAACCATTTGAAATTTGGATCAGTCGCTACTTGTAGGTGATAGTTTTCAGCCGTATCTACTGCGTTCCATTTTAAAGTTACACTTGTGCCCGGAACTTGAGCTTGGAAGGCAGGCTCGATCAATTCCGTCTTTTTGGGCGGCGTTGATTTTGATTTATTCATTTGAGGTTGTGGAAACAATTTACCTGGATCGCTTTTAGCTGAACCGTGAGCCGGTGCTGCCGCATGGGCATCAGCTGCGGCGTGTTCTTTAGCAAACCCAACTGAGAAAGAAAGGACAGAAGCGATAACGATTGCGAATGTGAATTTCATGTTAAATCCCCCGAAAAATAGTAATAATTTCTTATCCCACAAGGAATTTGAAAAATCCAATGGTTTATGATAGATAAAACACGGTTTTGCGGATGATTGCTCTGCCGAAAGGCAGGGAGGAAAGTCCGGACTTCATTGAGCAGTGCAAAGGGTAACGCCCTTCCGTCGTAAGGCGAGGAACAGTGGAACAGAGAGAATGTCCAGGGCATCGATCTAAAAAGCGGGAACGGGAGCTTTTTAGGGAGCCGCTGGAGTGAAAACAGCTAAACTCTGCACGAAGCAAGATCAAATAGGGAAGCGCTAAGTTCGGCTCTGACGAGCTTCCGGGTAAGATCGCTCGAGGGAATTGGAGACAGTTCTCCCAGATAAATAGTCATACATGAAGGTGGGTTTAGGGAC